>NZ_BAAGTT010000011.1:0-79979 GCF_054781775.1 Spirosoma areae
CTTCGGCCGAGTGCCCGTTTTTGCGTAAATTGACACTACCACAGCGGGAGCAGGTGTATTGTTTAACTTCGCTTATCATCGGGCTAAGATAAGTCATCAGCGGCTATCTTACCACTACCCCTGATTCATTCTAACTTTCTGCATTATCATTCATTGATTTTGTAGATAAGTTCTACTTACTTAAAGCCTCAAAAATATGGGAAGTAGAAATAATGATATTGATGGTTGCGGCTTGTTGCTATGGATAATTGGATTCTCAATAGTAGTGGTGTTATTAATTTTCATAATCGACTCTCATCCTATATTATTTTTCTTATCACTATTTATTCTAATATGTATTTCTGTTAATTGGCAGAGAATTAAGAGTCTATTTCTGACGAAAGAACAAAAGAACATAATTTATCAAGATAAGTTGGCAAAGGAAATAGCGGAAGAAAATAGAAGGGAAAAAGCAGAAAATAAAAAAATACTTTTAGAGGAAAGAAGAATATTGAAACAGGAGTTAAATGCCATGTATATGGAGAGAAATGAAGCCATAAGAAAAGTAAATTCATTTAAAATGGAAATGGATAAGATATGGGGAGAAGCATCAACTATTTATAAATGGAATTACTACCATTCGATAGAAGCTGAATTTCAGGCAATTGATAATTATGATGGTAAAATGTTTGAAAATTTTATTGCAAGACTATATGCGAAACTAGGCTATACCATAAACCATCAATCAAGAGGGGCTGATCAAGGTGGAGACTTGGTCATAAAGAAAGGTAATTTAAAAATTGCCGTACAAGTTAAAAGATGGAAGAATAAAATAGGTAATTCTGCTGTACAAGAAGTATTAGGCGCAATGCATTATTACGGATGCCAAGAAGGAATCGTTATTACTAACTCGTATTTTACGAAGGAAGCAGCTTCTTTAGCTAAGTCAGCTAATATTACTCTAATAGATCGTGATTCTCTTGGGCAGATGTGTCATAAATTTTCCGCTAAAGAAAATGTACCATTTAATAAAACCAAATATGAAAAAATTTCGAGCCTGTTATTAAATATACAAGCGGATAAAGAACAACTTGAAGATATTGTATATGAAGTAATTATGAAAGGACAATTGCTGAATGACTTATCAGAGCAATGGTTTGTAGCAGAACAAAATGTTAAAAGTTTCCAGCAAAGTATCGATTCTCATTTGAATGAGATCAGTTTGATCGATTTAGACTTAAAGTCATTATAATTTGTAAATCGTAAGATAGTTTTACCACTGCTATTCGGTTTGGTCAAAATCATTGGAAATACCACCAAACAGGTCGTTTTCTGGTTTATGACCATCTCAATGGCTTTTTGGAACAGTTTATCCCAGTCAGCGCGTGGATTGGATTTTATAGGGCGAAGAAAAATGGCATCATCTACTACCTGCATATCAACTTCATTTTCAATACCAACCTGCTGAAGTAAAAGTCGGGGCAGAAGAACACCCTGCGAATTGCCTATACGTCTGATTGGTATCTTCATACTCTTGTTTTTAGGTATAACAATTATAGCTTACAAAAACAGCGGTAAAGCGAAGAGAACTGTCCCGATAATAAACAAGGCAGTTACTATATGAACCGTTGGGTGGTTTATACGCAAAAAAATGAATTGCTCAATAGTTCGGCCAAGCCAGAATAAACACATTCCGGCCAGGAAAGTTTTGCCCAACGCAGTTGTCGTTAGTTCGACCGGGAAACGGAAGCAAAGGAAGGCGACAAGCAGGGAAATGTAAATCAGCCTGATGTTGAGAATTTGCATGATCGCTCTGTTCGTCAATGAGAGCTTTTTTAGTTGACTTTCCCAGCGGAATAAGCGCCAGAAGAATACATGAAATACAGCAAAGCCCACTGAATGAATGCCACAGAGGTAGATGAGTGTTTTCATCTTTACCGGAATAATTCATCAAAGGTGATGCTCACGTAATACAAGCCGCCGATGCGCGCCAGACCGTAGCCTTGTGCGTAATACTGGTTCAGGATGTTCGTGCCGCCGAGCTTAACAACCGATTTGAAGGTTGGGACTTTGTAGGATACCTGAGCATCTAAACTCGTCCAGGATGGCAGCCAGACGTCGCCCGCTGTAGTGCCCTGCTCCACCCACATCTGGTCAGTCCAGCGATAGGTGAGGGTAGCGCCGAGCCGGTCGGTCAGGCGTGGGTTGCTGAGTGTGAGATTATACCGATTTTCGGGGGAGATAAAGAAATTGCGGCCTTTCTGGGAGACTTCGGGGTTACTCATTTTCCGCTTGATGATCTCAACCCCGGCGTTGTCTTTAATCACATTGCCCTGGGCATCGCGGAGGGTAACGGTGCCCACCTGATGCGCGTAATTACCGCTAATGGTGAAGCCTCGTCCTAAACCATATTCAGCCCCTACCCCCCAGCCATTTACAAAAATCTCGTTAAAATTATTAAAGTTAATCTGTAGTGTCCGGTACGCATTGGTGGCAAAGTCGGCAATCTGGCCGTTGTTGGGCTGGTAGAAACTCTGAGCCGCAATAAAATCGGTGTATTTACTGTGGAAATAAAACGCGTCAACATATAGCTTGTTCTGGAGCAGGGTTTTATAACCAATCTCCCAGGTTTTGATTTTCTCGGTCGTGAAGTTGGCCGGGTTATAAACACGACTTCGGAGTTGGGCTTCGGTCAGCCGGGCCGGTGTAGCGGTGAAATCTTTCACGTCGCTGTCTAAATAAGCGGGATTCGTGAACAGACCCGCCGACTCGGCTGCCAGTTGCGAGCCGCCCACGTCGCCCCCTTTGCCAGCCGCCGGAACCGCAAACAATTGCCCCGGCGACGGATTGCGGAAGGCACTTTGCCACGATCCCCGGAAATTATGCTGCCCAACGCTCACCACTGCCGACGCACGGGGGGTAAAACCACCTTTAAAATACTGGTTCTTGTCATAACGAATGGCCACCGTCGGCTTCACCGTTACGAGTGTTCCTACGCGCAGTTCCTTAGCTGCCTGAATGTAAGTGCCATATTCATTGATGGTGTACTCAGAACCATCGCTTTTCAGGGTGATGGCGGTGCCGCCGGTATTCAACGCGTAGTGCCGGATGCTCCCACCAACAATTACCTCCGCTGCATTACTTAGCCGTTTGGTCAGGTTATACATGCCCTCGTAATGCCACATTGCTGAATTGTCGCGGAAACGCGTGCCTTTTGCGGTCGTTGACCCAGGAATAAAATCGGTATTGTAGGTGTTTGCGTAAGCATCCCGCACGCTGTTGAATTGAGCTGATCCTGGCAGATAACGGCCCCGGTCGGCTTCGCCCCGGGCTTGACCGATGCTGACTTTATTCTCGATGTAGGACTGCCCAAACTCAGCCGCCCATTGATTGAGCGATTTCCAGGCGTTGTTGATAGCCGCTGCGGTTTGGCCAATATTCCAGGCTTCGGCAGTTTGCTGAGTGGTATAAGCCCGTAGAAAGAAATTATCACCCCGCAACTCCGCCTTAATCTGGTGACGTTGGTAATTCGGGAAATACTCGCGGAAACCAGCCGTGCGGATAAAGTTGCCATTTCCGTAATACCAACCCAGCGAGGCCTCAATGTTGCCTGGCAGTTTATAATGCAGCGACACGTTCGCCCGGTTGTTAAATACCTTACCGTTCGTACCCAATACATCGACTTCGGAATATCCCGTGCGCGAGACTAACTTATTCTGTAAGAGCGGGTTGATGTAATCTTTTGGGTAGGCGAATGCGCCACCGGCGTTGATGTCGTCGCCGTAAATGTTTACCCCATCATACTGAAAATTTGTGTTCGAGTCATTATTCGGTACGTAGCCAATCCCGGTGGCAATACCGCCCCGATTGGCGTCGGTAGCGAAGAAATTGGCGCGGGCGCGGGTCAGGCGGTCACTGTAGTCGTCGGCAATGAAGTCGGTACCGCTGAGGTGCTGAAAACTGGCTTTAAAAGCAAAGCGTGTGCCGAGTTGTTTGGCATATCGAATGGCTAAATCCGTATAGCCTTTGGGTCCGAAGTCCGGCTTTCCAACATTATTGACGCCCACTTTCACCTGGGCGCTAAGGCCCTGATAGTGAAATGGATTTTTGCTCGTCGTTAGCATCAGACCCTGCAACGCATCGGGGCCGTAGAGAGCCGACGACGCGCCCGGAATCAGTTCGATGCTTTCCACATCTAAATCCGAAATACCGGCAACGTTTCCAAAACCAAAACCCAAACCCGGCGAACGGTTATCCATGCCGTCGGTTAGTTGCAGAAATCGGTTGTTGTTATTGGCTCCGAAACCACGCAGGTTAACCGACTTGAAGGTTAAACTCTGGGTCAGCATGTCGACGCCTTTTACATTCTGAAGCGCATCAAATGGGCTGGCTGCGGGCGACTGCTGAAATTGCCTTGCCCCAAGCTTTTCGACCGTCACGGCGGCTTTCCGAATGTCTTCCGGCACGCGGCTCGCCGATACGACCACCTCATCGGTCAGGATGGCTTCTTCAGTTAGTTTGACGGTAATATTCCGAAAGTTATTGCCTCGCACAACTACGTCCTGCCGCTTGTAGCCAATAAACGAAACACTGACGGTGAGCGGTAGTGATTCGTTGGTCGCCAGCGAAAACTTTCCGTCGGCCTGAGAGATGGTGCCTGTGTTGGTACCGCGCACAAGAATGGTTACACCGGCCAGCGGCTGGTCTTTTTCGTCGGTGATACTACCGGCCAGCGTTGTTTGCGCCTGAGCGATAACGACGCTGGTTAGCAGGAACAAGATTGATAAGAAGAAGTGTCTCATAGTTAAGTTAGTAAGAGGGCATTACGGTATAAAAACAAATACAAATATTGTAAAAATACAGAAGCTGTTTACGTTATAGGCTAATTAACGCAAACAGCTTCCAGGAAACGATAACAGACAGATTAGACTATGCTACCAACTGCCGTGGCTTGGGAACTTCGATGAGCCGACCGATTTTGATGGCATAGAGGCAGCCCTAATTCAGAAGATCAGAACGTGTATCGCAACGTTGTGCCATAGGTCCTGGGATCGCCGAGTACGGCTGCGTAGTGGCCGGCATTGCCAGCCGCCGGTAAGAGCTGCTCGAAGTAGTTTTTATTCGTTAAATTACGAGACCATAGCAGGATAGATATGCCATTGGAAGCACGAAAGCCAACTCTGGCGTTCAGCAAGGCATACCCGTCGATATTCAGATAGGCCGAGGGTGACGCACTCGACGAGAACGAGGAGCGATAATACGTATCGACTGCCAGGAAAAACCGTCCATCCTGATTGAGTAATTTACCAGAACCAGAAACCTCGCCACCAAAAGAGCCTGCCCATTTAGAGATACCGGGCAAGTTGCCCCCCGAAATGTCCTTAAACGCTGATTCTCCGCCGGTTTCTTCGAGGGGTACGGGTGCGTTCCTGAAGGAAACGTATTTGCCGTCGGTGTAAGAAATAGCTCCGTTCAACGCGAACAGATTCCCAACTCTGATGTTTCCGTCAAGCTCAACGCCGGTTACCCGCACCTTTTCCGCATTAGCGAGATACCCTCTGTTTACGCCCACTTCAGCGGTCTGAACCTGCGTCTGGTAGTCCTCAATGTCGGTGTTGTAGGCCGTAACGTTAAAGACAGAACCCGGCGTTGGGCGGGTTTTTACACCAATTTCATAGTGGGTTACGTATTCCGGCTTTACTTTCGCTAAATCAATCAGGGTTGCGCCATTAGCCGTCGGCAGCCCCCCCAGGTTGACCCCAACCGGCTTGTAGCTGTTCGCATAGGTTGCATACGCATTCAATTGCTTACTGGCTTTGTAGGCAAGCGTTAATTGACCCGAGAAATTGTTTTCTTCGACGCCAAACGTGAACGCCTGATTGCTATACACGCCATTCTTGAGCGCAATCAGGGCCGGGTCGGTGGTTTGCAGGCCGCCATACGTCTCCCGCTTATAGTCAACGTCTTTCTTGTCGTAATTAAACCGGAGGCCCGGCAGTACGTGCAGTTTGCTGGTAATTGCCCAGTCTAATTGGCCAAACACTGCTGCACCTAATGTCTTGAGTCTCGACGTTGTTTTGGTGCCAAAGCCATCAAAAAGGCCCGGCGTTTTCCACAAGGCACTCGTTGAACTTTGCGAAAACCGCCACTGAGCCGCGCCCGATTCTTCCGTTTGAACAGGATCCGATTTGAGGTCCTGATCGATTACGAAGACACCCATAACACCGCTAAGACGGGACGAAAAATTTCCTGCATACCGAATCTCCTGCGTCCATTGGGCATGACGCGAATTACCCTGCGATTTGGTCAATACCGGGAGGCCGATAAAGTCTCTGTCGTTCGACGGGTCCCAAATCCAATAACGCCAGGCCGTGGTTGACGTCAGTGTCCCTTTGCCTAATTTGGCGTCAACATTGATTGAAATGCCTCCAAAGTCATTATTTGAACGCCAGGGTGAATCTGCATCCGTCACGCGGTCGAACGGATTTGTACTCGGTAACGTATAATTGAGGTCGGCAATGATAGCATTGAACTGTCGGTAAGCAGCACGCTTAGTAGGTACTACCCCAGCCACCACTGTCGCGTAGCCATCCGGCCGTTGGCGGGTATTATCGCCCGCTATGGTAATATTGACTTTGTCTGTCGGCTTATACAGCACTTGTGCCCGAAACCCTAAGTTATTCAGGGTATTAGTAGGTTTCAGGGTTGTTTGATTGTAAACAGTGCCGTCTCGTTGCGTACCGGAAAACGAAACTCGGGCAGCCAGCTTTTTGCTCAACGGGCCGGTTAAGGAAGCCTTAGCCTGAATATAGCCTAAGTTTCCAAAGCTTGTCTCAAATGTGCCTCCTGTCTGAAAACTGGGCGCACGTGTCGTAATGTTAAAAGCGCCAGCCGTTGTATTCTTGCCGAAAAGCGTTCCCTGAGGCCCACGAAGCACCTCAACCTGCTCTACGTCGAGGAAGTCGAGTGAGGTAGCGGCCGGACGGGCGTAGTACACCCCGTCCACGTAGAAACCTACGCCAGGGTCTATCCCGTCGTTGGTCAGCCCAAACGTCGAACCTAATCCACGAATATTAAGCGTTGTATTCCGGGCATTTGACGAGTAGAGCTGCACCGAAGGAACCAGTTCTTTCAACCGGTTCACGTTGAATGCACCGGCATCTTCGGCCCGGACGCCACTCACCACCGAGATCGGAATCGGAACATCCTGTGCCGACTCCTGACGGCGACGGGAGGTAATCACGACATCGGATAACTGATTTGAACTTTCTTCGAGTTTGATTTCTACGTTGTCATCGCTTAACACAACTTCTGTTGTTTGATAGCCCACGTAGGATACACGAACAACAAAGGGTAGCTTTTGGCCCGTGATGAGGGTAAACTGCCCATTTACGTTGGTAGGAGCGCCATTGGTCGTTCCTTTGATGACTACCGTTGCACCAATCAATTTGTTATTGGTGCGTGCGTCAACGACTAATCCAGATACTGTCGAATTGATAACAGGCGTGTTTTGAGCGGCTAACAGCAGGGGTATGAAGATTACTCCTATTAAAAAAATTGATGTCAAAATGTGTCTTATAGTACTCGTCCTGGTCATCATTATGTTTGATGGTAGTTGTGATTAATGCACCACAAAGTCTGCTTATGGTGTAGTTGTCTTTAAATTCTCCCTATTCTCCCGGTGTTAGATAGACTATAAGTACTTATAGTCTATTGAATTAATAGGGATTGCAAAACAGCGACATCTTTTCGGTACTACCAAATAAAAACTATAAAAATCAGCTTAGTCTATTGATATTCTTGGTTAAAAGCTACTCCTTCTTGGCCTAAGCCAATAAACCTGCCATAATTGGGAATGTTATCTATACATAATCTAATTATCCAGCCTCCTAAATACATCATACTTATATTGATAATGGCAATATCTACCTTTAAATAACTAACGTAAGTTAATTAGGCAGGCGATACGTTTCTTCATAGTTTTGTCATGCTAAATGGTTAGGTGACATAATAGAATAAAGCCAGCCCTATACAGCTTATGTCTGGCTGGTTTAATAACTCCCTATTTCTCTTTATGCACGCTGGTCCTCGAATCAATATTACCTTAACATGAAACTTAAACTACTGCTTTACAATCTCATTTTCGTCAGTTTATTACTCATTAGTACATTTCTTCTTGGTGAAATTGGTCTTCGAATTTATAACTACTTTGTCCATTCGCACATTTTCTATGACAGTTCCTACAACCGATATCGTGGAAAACCCCATGTTGAACTGTATGGATTCCGACTTAATTCGGGGGGCTTTAATGATACTGAGTTCACGGCTAAACCGAGCGATTACCGCATTATTGGGTTAGGCGATTCATTCGCTTTTGGTATTGTGCCGCACCAGTATACTTACCTTACTAAATTAGAGAACAAGCTGAACAATCGGATAGGCAACATTTGCTTATTCAACATGGGCATCTCCCAAACGAACCCTACTGATTACTACAGTATTCTGACCAATGAAGGGGCTCATTTAAAACCCGATTTGGTTCTGGTCTCTTTTTTCATTGGCAACGACTTCGACGTAATCAAAAAGCCCTGGTTTCGGCACTCCTTCATGCTAACGGCCCTGAATTATATTGGTACGGTAGCCTGGAAGGTTAAAGATTTTGCGGGTCATGAAGCCTACGCAGATAGTGCGCACACATTTCGGCGCGAGGATTACCTTAAAATTGAAAAAGAACGGATGGATTCCTGGAAGTACCATATGCCCGATAAGGGGCCACTGCCGGGGCAGAAAACTGGCTTTTTTGAGCAAACAATAGCAACACTGCTGCGTACCCGCGATTATTGCACCGCACATGGGGCTAAATTTATGGTAACCATTATTCCCGACGAACTACAGGTGGATAGTACGCTCCAACAGGAAGTAGTATCGGCTTATTATCCAACCGTCGGACGGCTACCCTACGATGTGCTTACCCCTACGCGGCTGCTCACGCAGCGGCTGCGCGCCAACGGAATTCCATACATTGATATGCTGGAGGCTTTTCAAACGGCATCGTCGGCTAAGCGGCTCTACAAACCTTCCGATTCGCACTGGAATATCGCGGGCAATGAGTTTGCTGCACAGTTGCTGGCCGATTCGCTGGTAAAGTTCATTCCCAAACAGCCTGATATCAAGGCAAAAGCCCGCCCGCATAAATGACTGGTACGGGCTGGGTCTGCCACCGCGTAGTTACTGAAAATAGCCAGTTAATTCGCCATATCCCAGAATGTGATCCTGCATTGCAGTCAGGATATCGTGCTTGTCAGGAAGTTGTCAGAAGTCAAGCATCTGATCAAGGGCATATACCCGAAATAGATAGGCATGACGGCCTATGGGCGGACAGGGACCACTATAAGTAGCGTTACCCATTGAATCCTGCTCTTCGGTTTCCCGGTCTTTTCCGGCCCCACTATGCATAGTAATTAGTACCAGCCCAAGGAGGAGTAAAAGACCCACCAAAATTCGCCAAAACAAGCCCATAAAAAAGCCGGTTAAACACTGACCTGTATCTAACCGGCTGATTATGAATAAAGTTTTTTAAACCCCAGTGTAGCAGCAGCTACTTATTTAACCCGGTCTGCTTAGGCCGCCCGGCTGCTCTGGGGACGTCGAAGAATGGGCGAACGTAATGGCTGCGACGTAGCCTCTTCAATTACCTGCTCCGACACCATGCCGAGGTGATTGGCCCGTTTCAGTACGTAATCGAATGGAAGGTTATAGTAGTTGGCCACCTCACTCCGAAAACTATCCGGAAAACGGGACAGGCGCAGACCAAAAAACTTACGTACTTCGGCTTCGGGCAGCATGGCTGCCAGAGCTACGCGCTCGGCTTCGGCCAGCAGTTCCTTCCGCGATGAATAGAGGTGCTCCAGACCAATGGAAGCGGCAAGAATGCTCAGGAATAGATTTTTGTACATAGCCGACAATTCGGCGGGTAGAATAATCCAGCCCTGCTCCCGAAAGGTAGCCGAGAAACCAGTTAATCCCTTTTCGCCCCGAATTTCGCCCGCCACCAGTTCGGCAGGAAATTTTAGCTGTTCGGTTTCGCCCTCGCGGTCGATTTTCTGCAATCGGAAAACAACGGCCTCGACCGGGCTTTTCGTAAACAGCAGGTCAGCCGGAATAGCACGCGTATTCTCCCACTGGTCGGTCATACGCATAAATAAACTTTCATTGACGGGCAGGTTTTCGGAGCTGCCCAGACTAACGAGCATTTGGCGGAAAGCCGCCAGAAAATCAATCTGAAGTTGGTTCGGACTTGCGTTGCGCTTTTTCATGCGGATTGAGTTGCCAACCTCGGTTTAGGCCCGAAATCTGGCTCATTAATACAGTTGTTTGCTGGAAAATTGGGGGAGTAAATATACACAACAAATGGCTGATTACAAAGGCGTAACGCAAACATAATCTGAACCCAATTACCAGCCTCCGACCTGGATATACATGCTTAAAAAGCCCTTTTCGTGAACGATAAGAGTAGCCTATAAACAGCCGTTTCCGGGCGAAGGCATTAGCTAATGAGCACTGTTCAACAAGTTGCTTCGACAAAATTAAGTCAGGCTAAATGCAGCAGTTTCACTGACCGAAGTGCCGGGTTTGGCAAAAGGATTGCCTGGCGGGTGAAAAAAAAGGATGCATAGCTAAATGGCAGTCAGGAAAGGCTATTTTTACCCTATAATCAATCTATTTCTACCTATATTTTTCATCAATGACTTATTCTCGACTCCAACTCATTCGCTTGCTTGTCATCCTGTTTACTTTCTCCTGTTCCCGTTCTATTCAAGCCCAACCCTTTACTAAAGTTGACATTGCCCGCTGGCAGCAGCAGGCCAGGCAGGTGACCATCACCCGCGATACGTGGGGCGTTCCGCACATCTACGGCAAAACGGACGCCGATGTCGTTTTCGGACTATTATTTACTCAGTGCGAGGATGACTTTGACCGCGTTGAGACGAATTATATTGATGCCACTGGTCGGTTGGCCGAAGTCGAAGGAGAGTCAGAATTGTACCACGATTTGCGGGCGCGGCTGTTTATGGACACGACTCAGGCCGTTGCCATCTACAAAAAAAGTCCCATCTGGATGAAAAAACTGCTGGACGCCTTTGCCGACGGCACCAACTACTACCTCCATACGCACCCGAACGTTAAACCCCGGCTGCTGAAGCGGTTTCGGCCCTGGATGCCGTTGATGTTCAGCGAAGGCAGCATTGGCGGTAATATCAGTGTTGTCTCTACCGACCGAATCAACGCATTTTATGGGCAGCGTAAACCTACTTCCTGGATTAACGACGCTGAACGGTACGAGCGCGAATCCATTGGCTCAAATGGGTTTGCCATTGCACCCGCTAAAAGCGCTACCAAAAATGCGCTGTTGCTGATTAACCCCCACACGTCATTTTATTTCCGGTCGGAGGTTCATCTGGTCAGCCAAACCGGGCTAAATGCTTATGGGGCCGTTACGTGGGGGCAGTTCTTTGTTTATCAGGGATTTAACGAAAACTGCGGCTGGATGCACACGTCCAGCTATGCCGATTCGATGGATGAGTATCTGGAAACGATTGAGAAAAAAGGCGATGCGTTTTTCTACAAATACGGTAATGCACTTAAACCCGTTCGGGCGCAGAAAGTACGATTGCCGTATAAATCCGGTAATGGAGTTCAGTACAAAGAATTCACGATGTATTTTACCCAGCATGGCCCCATTGCAGGCGAAAAAGATGGCAAGTGGATTTCCATTAGCATGATGAACACGCCCCTGAACGCACTCTCGCAGTCGTACTTACGCACGAAGGCAACCGGGTATGTGAGTTTCAAAGATGTCATGAAACTCAACGGGAATGCATCCAACAATACCGTTTTTGCCGACCGGGATGGTAACATCGCCTACTGGCATGGCAATTTCATGCCGAAGCGAGACCCTAAATTCGACTGGGGCCAACCCGTGGATGGCAGTAATCCCGAAACGGACTGGAAAGGATTGCATACAGCCGATGAACTTGTGCAGGTGCGTAACCCAGCCAGTGGCTGGATTCAGAACTGCAATGCCACGCCGTTCACGGTGTCGGGTAGCAGCAGCCCTGAGCGGATCAAGTTCCCGGCTTATATGGCTCCCGATGCCGAAAATTACAGGGGCATCAACGCCGTTCGCGTGTTGAGTCAGAAATCCATATTCACGCTCGACACGCTGATTGCCGCAGCCAACGACCCACATCTGGCGGCTTTCGATGAGTTACTGCCAGCCTTGCTAACGGCTTGGGAGGCTGTTTCCGGCGACTCAGCCAATAAGGATAAGGAGGCATTGGAAGCCATTCAGGTCCTGAAGGACTGGAACAAAGGCTACGGAACGACTTCCGTTGGCACAACGCTGGCGGTTTTCTGGGGCGAAAAAATTCAGCGATTGGCCCGCAGCCGCGTTCCCGACGGTCAACAATTTGATTTCTTCGGCTTCACGGCCTTCGTTATTAACCAGACATCTGCTCAGGAAAAAGTTACTGCGCTGAAAGAGACCCTGAATGGCCTAACGCGCGACTTCGGCACCTGGAAAACGCCCTGGGGCGACATTAACCGCTACCAACGACTAACGGGTAAGATTGCCGAAACTTTCGACGACCAGAAGCCAAGCCTACCCGTTGGGTTTACGTCGTCGGCCTGGGGTTCATTAGCCGCTTTTGCAGCCAAAACCTACCCCGGTACCAAAAAACGATACGGCAGTGTCGGGAATAGTTTCGTGGCGGTGGTCGAGTTTGGCAAGCGGGTAAGCGCGAAGTCGGTCATGACGGGCGGGCAAAGCAGCAAACCTGGAGACCGTCACTTTACTGACCAAGCTGCTCTATACTGCGAAGGGAAGTTTAAGGATGTTTGGTTCTATCCCGAAGATGTCCGCCAGCACGTTGAGAGGACATATCATCCGGGCGAGTAACAGCCATTCGAATTCGCAAAACAAATTTTACTTAACGGGAACGCAGACTGAACAGATTAGCACGGATTAAATCTGTTTAGTCTACATCTCCATGTTCCTGTTACCCATCGCAAATAGAATGTATTTAGGATTTAATTGGCTTTAATTTGTTAGTATTGTAGTCAAGTGCCCTGCCAAAGTTTACTTACCTATGCCTTTTATAAACTCAAGATTGCTGTTCGGCAGCTTTTCCTGCCTGCTGCTCGCTTTTGCTGGATGCCAGCCTGCCGACAGTAAACAAACCCGCTTATCAGGCTGGTCGGCAAGTCCCATCGAAGAGAAATTGGTTTCCGGTATTTTGTCGGATTTCGGCCGAAAAAATCCATCTGTTGATGTTAAGTACGAACCAATCCCCGGCAATTACACCGAGAAAATCCAGTTGATGCTCGGTACGCACACGGCCCCTGATGTATTTTACCTCAAGGGCGAAACGGCTCCGTCGTACATCCGGTTCAACGTGCTGGAACCCCTGAACCGCTTCACGAGTGATGCCAGCTTCCGGCTCGACGACTTTTATCCGGCCCTGCTCAAATCGTTTCAGCGAGGTGATACACTCTTTGGGGTGCCGAAAGATTTCAATCCGTATGTGTTGTTTTACAACAAAGCCATGTTTCGGGAAGCGGGTCTGACACGCCCTCCCCAAAACTGGGCCGAACTCGAAGCGTTTGCCCGCAAAATGACCAAAGACACCAATGGCGATGGGAAGCCCGATCAGTATGGACTGGTGCTGGAACCTGTTATTGAGATGGTTATGCCTTTCGTGTACCAGAACGGGGGCGATTTTCAGAAACCCGACGGTTCGCTGGGCATTTTGGATAAGCCCTTTTTAGAGGCCATGGAGTACTATGTGGGGTTGTACAAAAAAGGCGTCGCGTCTATTCCGAGTGAACTGAGCGCCAAGTGGAATGGTGAGTGTTTTGGTAACAAAAAATGCGCGATGGTGATTTCGGCGGGCTGGCTCATTCCTGAACTACAGGCCAATTATAAAGACATTGACTGGGCCGTAGCCGAACTGCCCGCCGGAAAGAAAAAGGCGACGGTTGTTTTCACCAATGCCTACGTGATGCCCAAAGAATCGAGCCACAAAAAAGAAGGCTGGCAAATGATTGACTACCTGACGAGTACTGAAGGCCTGACAAGCATGACCAAACAGGGACTGGCTCTGCCTCCCCGCCGGAGTGTGGCCGAGGCAATGGGGCTTTACAACGACCCGGTGAAGCGCGTTTTTCTGCAAAGTGCCGAGTTTGCCCGGACTTTCCAGACCTCCCTGCCCGAACGCTGGAACGAAGAAGCAGGCGTGGCCCTGCAAATGATTTATTTCGATAACAAAACACCCCGGCAAGCCATGGAAGAACTGAACCGGCAGATTCAGAACGTGGTCCTTCAATAGCTCAAATTTTATGTCGCAACCCGCAACTCGCCAACGCGAAATCACAACCATTGCCTGGTTGTTTCTGGGCTTTCCGTTGATGCTCATCACTATTTTCGTGTTTCTCCCAATTGCCTATTCCTTTTTCATCAGCTTTTTCGACTGGAATTTAGTCACCAATCAGCGTGACTTTATCGGGCTTGGCAATTACACCAAACTCTTCAGCGACTCGCTGTTCTGGAAGTCGGCCCGGAATACGATTTTCTACACAATTGGCGTGGTGCCAATTCAAACGTTTCTGGCCTTGTTTCTGGCGTTTGTGATGAACCAGAAAATTAAAGGACGCACCTTTTTTCGGGTGGCGTTTTACGTGCCCGCCATCACCTCGTCGGTGGTAACGTCGACGCTGTTTATCGCGCTTTTTTCCAAGCAGGGTCTTGTTAATCAGTTATCTGGCTTTGATAACGATTGGCTCACCAACCCCCGAACGGCCATGCTGACCATTATGGCCAACAACATCTGGACCACGTCGGGCTATTTTATGGTGTCGTTTCTGGCTGGTCTGCAATCCATTCCCGACTCGCTCTACGAAGCCGCCCGCATTGATGGCGCGTCGACCTGGCAGCAGTTCTGGAAAATTACCGTACCCATGGTGCGGCCCGTTACGTATTTCGTGCTGGTGCTGGGCCTGATTGGGTGTTTTCAGGTGTTCGACCAGATTTTTATCATGAGCGCGGGCGGGCCGGTCAACAGCACCACCACCATGAGCTACTACGTGTATGTCAACGGGTTTAAATATTTCAAACTCGGCTACGCGGCTGCTGCGGCTATTGTGCTGGCGGTCCTGATTTTCTCGGCCAATCAGATACAGAACAGGTATTTCAAACCCGAAGTCGATTAAAAAAAATTCAACACAGAGGAAAGGAGGAATACACAGAGAACACAAAGAAGATCTCTATCCTCCCTGTGTATCTCTCCGTTCCTCTGTGTTAAGAACTCTTTGCTATGCAACGCTTACAACTCCAGAAACTCGTTTTTTACGCCGTGCTGATTCTGATGACAACGGTGTATATCGGGCCGTTTATCTACCAGTTTTTTATCTCGATTTCGGAGTCAAAAGACGTCTTCGGCGACCCGGTCAAACTGCTTCAGCCGCCTAACTGGACGTTGCAGAACTACGCCAGCGTGTGGGTTGATTTGCCCTTCAAGCAGTGGCTGCTGAACAGCGTATTTATTACCCTCGTACAAACGATTACCAACGTGTTTTTCTCGGCATTAGCTGGGTTTGTGTTTGCCCGGCTGGTGTTTCCGGGTCGCAAATTTTTGTTTGGACTGCTTATTTCCTCGCTCACTGTGCCGAGCATTATTCTGCTGGTTCCGAAGTTCATTTTTATGAACGAACTGCGATTGGTGAATACCTATACGGGCCTGATTATCCCCAACTTAGTGACCATCACGAACATCTTTCTGATGAAGCAGTTTTTTGAGACGATCCCCAAAGACCTCGAAGAAGCGGCCCTGATTGACGGCTGTTCGTACTTCCGAATTTTCTGGCAGATTTTTCTGCCTGTCAGCACCCCCGCGCTGGCGGCTGTGGCCATTTATACCTTTCAGGGGAGCTGGAATGAGTTCTTGTGGCCGGTTATTCTGTCCATCACCAGCAATAAATTTACCCTGCCCGTGGGCGTTGGCTTCCTCAAAAACCAGTTCCAGAGCGACTGGCCGCTACTTATGGCTGGCACACTGCTCATTACCTTACCCACACTCTGCATTTTCTTAGTCTTCCAGCGCTACTTTGTCCAGGGCATTGCAGCTTCGGGCGGAAAGGAGTAAAATTAATTTGTGGTTGGTAGTTGGCTGACGCAAGAACGACTGACCGCACCGGCGGACCGGCGCCAGCCAACCACCAACTACCAACTACCAACCCAATCTCTATGGCAACTGTAGAAATACGTAACCTCGTTAAGCAATACCCCGGTGCGACAAAAGCCACTATTCCCGATGCGAACCTGACCATTGAAGACCAGTCGTTTGTGGTGCTGGTGGGACCTTCGGGCTGTGGCAAATCGACCCTGCTCCGCATGATTGCCGGGCTGGAAGACATCTCTGGGGGCGATTTGTTCATCGACGGCAACCGCATGAACGACCTTTCGCCCAAAGACCGCGATATTGCGATGGTGTTTCAGAATTACGCACTCTACCCGCACATGAGCGTCTACGAAAACATGGCCTTCGGCCTGAAACTCCGCAAGTTCCCGAAAGACGAAATTGACAAACGGGTGCGCGCTGCCGCCGATATTCTGGGCATGAATGAACTGCTCGAACGCAAGCCAAAGGCCATGTCGGGTGGGCAGCGGCAGCGGGTGGCCATTGGCCGGGCCATTGTGCGCGAACCGAAAGTGTTTTTGTTTGATGAACCCCTCTCCAACCTCGATGCCAAACTGCGGGTGCAGATGCGTGTCGAAATCAAACGCCTGCACCGGCGGCTCAACGCTACAATGGTTTACGTGACCCACGATCAGGTGGAGGCCATGACGATGGGTGATAAAATTGTGGTCATGAAAGCGGGCATAATCCAGCAGGCCGACTCGCCCATGAATCTATATCATCATCCTGCCAACCTGTTTGTGGCCGGTTTCATCGGCAGCCCGTCCATGAACTTCAGCACGGGGAAACTGGTGAGTCAGGAGGGGGCAGTGCGATTTGCCAATCAGGAACTTGACTTTCAGGTGCCAGCCGTGCAGGCCGATACGCTGAAAAGTCACGCAGGCAAGGCGGTTATTTTGGGCTTTCGGCCCGAAAGCATCTACGACCATCGTTTCCCCAGCGGTAAAACCCTGACCGAACCCCAACGCATTACCATCGACGTTACCGAACCCATTGGCAGCGAGACGTTTGTTTATTTCACCCTCGGTGGTCAAACCTGCTGTATGCGGGTTTCATCGGACATTCGCTACCAGCCCGGCGAGGTAGTTGAAGTTGGTTTTGACAGCGACCGGCTTTATTTCTTTGATCCCCAAACCGAGCAGCGGCTGGGGTTATGAGTTCCCTGTTTCACGTTTCATGGTCCATCCGGCCGACCTGTAGCTATCCCAGCGTCCCAGATAGAACATGGAACTTGAAACTATAAACCTCTTCTCTATTTTTGCGCCCTGTTTCTGGCTTTTATTCTATTTATGACACAACAATCCGTTACTGATTCTGCCTGGCAACTTGCCGCAACAAACATTAATCCAGCCAATTATTTCGGCATTACCGTTGCCAACGGTATGGTAGGGCTGGTTTCGTCGGTGCAGCCCATGCAGGTACAGGATGTTATTCTCAACGGCGTATATGACCACTACCAGCGCGGGCGGGTTGAAAATATTTTGAAAGTTTTTAATCACCTCAACTTGTGGCTTGATGTCGACGGGCAGCGGGTGACTGGGCAAAACATAAGCAACTACGCCCAAACGCTCGACATGAAAACCGCTACGCTCGTTACGACGTTTGAGGTAGCTAATAAACTCCGCGTTCGGCATAGCCTGGTATCGTTGCGGCATTTACCCTTCACGGCGATGGTCGAACTGGAACTCGAAGCCCTGGCCGATGTCACAGTAGTGCCTGCGTCGGTCATTGAAGCGCCCGTTCACGTGCAGGACGTCAGAAGTTTTTACAGCCACATCGACCGTCCCCACGTTACGCTGCCACTGCTCACATCGGTGGCCAAAAGTCCATCGGGGAAATACACCATCGCGGCTTCTAACAGCTTCATTTTTAATGAACCGCACGGGCAGGAACCCCTTCTTATTCATGAAGACTGGGATTATAACCTGCACCTGGCGAAGTTCTACAAACACCTCAAAAAAGGCGAAACTTATTCGTTCGCGGTGGTGGGGTCGGTCATCTCATCGGCCCATGTTGCTGATGCCCATAACGAAGCTGAACGCCTGACGGTATTTGCCAAACTCGAAGGCCGTGAGCGACTGCTTAGCCGCCACAGGCAGGCATGGGAGAGGCTCTGGGAGCGCGATATTGAAATCGAAGGCGACGAAGCCATGCAGCGGGCCGTTCGGTCGGCAATTTATCACCTCTACTCGTTTGTGCGCGAAGGAACGAGCTACAGCCTGTCGCCAATGGGTTTGTCGGGGCTGGGCTACAATGGTCACGTTTTCTGGGATACCGAACTCTGGATGTACCCGGCCCTGCTAATGCTCCGCCCTGAACTGGCAAAACCGCTGCTCGACTACCGGTTTGAGCGCATGGAGGCCGCCCGCCAGAATGCCCGTTCGCATGGGTACAAAGGCGTTATGTTTCCGTGGGAATCGGCCACCGATGGCTCCGAGCAAACGCCCGTCTGGGCCTTGACGGGGCCGTTTCAGCACCACGTCACGGGTTGCATTGGCTGGGCGTTCTGGAAATATTATCAGGTCACGAAAGACGCAGCATGGTTAGCCGGGCGCGGGTTTCCATTGCTGCGGGAAGTGGCCGAATTCTGGTGCAGCCGCGTGGAGCGCAACCACCCCGACCGCTACGACATCAACAACGTGATTGGCGCCAATGAGTGGGAAGAAAACATTGATAACAACGCCTTTACCAACGGCATGGCGAAAACCGTGCTGCAGTTTGCCGTTCAGGCGGCCCGTGAACTTGGTCTCGAACCCGATACCGATTGGCAGCACGTAGCCGACCGGATTCATATCCTGACCTTCCCCGATGGTACTACGCGCGAAAACGCTACCTACGACGGTGTCATCATCAAACAGGCCGATGCCAATTTGCTGGCGTATCCGCTCACGATTGTCACCGACGAAACGGCCATTCGGCGCGACCTCGATTACTACGCTCCACGACTGTCGCCTGAGGGTCCGGCAATGGGGCCATCGGTTTTTGGCGTGTTGTATGCCCGCTTAGGCGAAACCGAACGCGCCTACGAGTGGCTGTTAAAAAGTTACCGCGACAACGAAGCGGCCCCTTTTGGTGTACTGGCCGAGTGTGCGGGCGGTACCAACCCCTATTTTGCCACCGGCGCCGGAGGAATGCTTCAGGTTATTCTGGCCGGATTCGGCGGTTTGGACATTACCGACGAGGGGCTGATACAGCGCCAGGTAACGTTGCCTAAACACTGGAAAGGGTTGACACTTAAGGGCGTTGTGATGGAGCCGTGAAATGCACACTCGACAAATTAACCAAAAAGCCTCTGTCTCAATGGCTGTTCATTTTGCTGAAGGCTTCAAGGTAATGTGAGTAAGTGACTTTGCGATTTTTAAAAGGTTGGGTGAATCATCCAAGTAATTGCTTGTATACCAACATTCTGGTGACAGAATGAATGCCCCAGTTAGGCAGCTTTGTCTTACAGGGCAGCGTCCCAGCGACAGGGGGCACTCCCAACAGGCGGACTAAATGGAGTTGGGTGATTTTAAAACCAGATGGGAATGATTGAAATTTGGAGTGATAAAGAGATTAAGGACAAGCCATCCATTATTGAACAAATTGACAGGCAGTCGAACCTTGCTGATTTCAAACAACCTTCTGACGATTTATCAGGAGCCTTTCTCCAGGTCTTGGTCGCCAGTAAACCTAATGGAAACTTTTTGGAATTAGGTACTGGTGCAGGAAGAGCAGCGGCCTGGATTTTACAAGGCATGGATAAAGACTCCAAACTTACATCGGTAGAATCTGATGCGGATTTGGTACAAATTGCTCAAAGCGCGCTCGGTGGCGATAGTAGATTGGAACTAATTCAGGAAGTCGGCGAAACAGTTTTAGAGCGGTTAGAGTCAGACTCATTTGATTTAGTGTTTGCCGACACTTGGCCGGGCAAGTATAACCACTTGCAGGAAGCTCTACGATTAGTTAATGTAGGTGGTTTTTACCTAATTGATGATATGCTGCCACAGCCAAATTGGCCGGAAGGTCACGATTTGAAAGTGAAAGATTTAATCGACACTCTCGAAAAGGATAGTAGATTTAAGCTGGTAAAAATGGAATGGGCATCCGGCTTGATAATGCTTGTTAGAATCAAGTAATAGGTGTCTAACACCTGTTTTACAAGTTCAGGTCTTGGGCTACAGTGCGACCGCCTAAGTTAGTCAGGTCCGACATTCCTCAAGCGGGTTCCCTATGGGGGGTTCCCGCTGACACACTGAATGCCCCGACAGGCCGGTTTTGAGTGGATCGGCGGGCCGTCTGCAACAGGGCAACTGCCCAAATGGGTTATGTAAAATGCTAAACTTGAATACATGAACGTTGAACACGCTTTAAACAATTTCTACGAACAGTACGGATACGGCGAAGAAGGAGGCATCAATAATAAGTGGGACATGATTAAGTTTGGCTCCATTGCCCTGCCCCTACCCAACTTAGAATCAAGACGAAAAAACATCTATTTGCACGACATTAACCACTTGGTGACAGGCTACGATACGACTTGGAAAGGAGAAAGCTCGGTCACCAGTTGGGAGGTAGCTACTGGCGGATGGGGTAGCATATACTTTGCGTGGTGGTTGACACTTTGGGGAATGGCCGTCGGTGTGATGCTCTATCCCAAACACAGCTATCAGGCATTTCAAGCTGGCCTGAGCATGAAAAGTGCCTTTACAAGCGGTTTGTCAAAGCAAGAAATGTACTCCCTAACGATAGACCAGCTAAGAAGCCGACTTCGCCGGACAGAAGCTGAAATAGAGAACCGAAGTTATTATTTGTGGGCTGGTCTGAGTCTGCTGGTTTGGTTTAGTCCATTCTTGATAGGCATTGCTCTTTATAGCTTACTTTAATTTCGCTCCGCGCGGGCCAGCTTTCCAGAGACAGGTTGCTCGCCCCGAAGGAAAGTTTGCAACCCAATGTATCAAGGATATAAAGGCAGCGGGTACATTCGTTTTTTGAAGTAGCTCGCTGGGCCATCAACCCTTTCGGGCATTGGGCAGGGAAATGTCTAAGAATAGCCAAAGCGCGATGAAGGTACCTCTCATCGCGCTTTGGCTATTTATGCTTAGTACTACTCCACCGTTACCGACTTGGCCAGGTTCCTCGGCTGGTCGACGTTGCGGCCCCGCATCACAGCGATGTCGTAGGCCAGGAGCTGGAGCGGCACGACGGATACTAACGGCATCAGTACCTCATGAACTTTCGGGATTTCGATGGTGAAGTCGACCATACCCGGTAAATCTGTGTCACCCTCAGTTGTGATGGCGATGACCCGGCCTTTGCGGGCTTTCACCTCCTGAATATTCGAGACTACTTTTTCGTAGGAGGAATCTTTGGTAGCAATCACCACTACCGGCATGTCCTCGTCGATGAGGGCAATGGGACCGTGCTTCATTTCAGCGGCTGGGTAACCTTCGGCGTGGATGTAGCTGATTTCCTTTAATTTCAAGGCTCCCTCCAGCGCCACCGGGAAATTCAGGCCCCGCCCTAAATAAATAAAATTACGGGCGTAGGTGAAAATGTAGGCAATTTCCTTAATCTTATCGGCGGCTTGTAGCACCTTCTCCACCTTCGCCGGGATGCTCTCCAATTCGGCCAGCAACTGCCGGAACAACGAGTCCGAAATGGTGCCTTTGCGCTTCGCTGCGGCCAGCGCAATCAACGTCAGTACGGTGACCTGCGCTGTAAATGCTTTTGTACTGGCTACGCCAATTTCGGGTCCGGCGTGGGTATAAGCACCCGCGTGAGTGGCCCGCGCAATGGACGAACCCACCACATTGCAAACGCCAAAAATCGTTGCACCTTTGGATTTCGCCAGTTCGATAGCCGCCAGTGTATCAGCCGTTTCGCCTGATTGCGAGATGGCAATCACAATATCACCTTCTTTGATAATCGGGTTCCGATACCGAAACTCCGACGCATACTCAACCTCGACCGGAATGCGGGCCAGTTCCTCAAAAATGTATTCGGCCACTAAGCCCGCGTGCCACGATGTGCCGCAACCGACAATGACAATCCGCTTCGACTTGGCCAGTTTATCTAAATAATCGCGTAAACCACCGAGTTGCAGCGTTCCGGCATCGGCCTGAACCCGGCCCCGCATGGAGTCGGCGATGGAACGGGGCTGCTCAAAAATTTCCTTGAGCATGAAGTGGTCGAAGCCGCCTTTCTCGATGGCTTCCAGTTCCAGTTCAATTTTATGGACGTAGGGCGTGGTCGTCGCGTTGTCGAGCGTAACGACTTTCAATTTCCCGTCCTTAATAACCGCAACTTCGTAGTCGTTCAGGTAGATTACATCTTTGGTGTACTCCACAATGGGCGTAGCGTCCGATGCCAGGAAAAACTCGTTTTCGCCAACGCCAATGACCAACGGTGAGCCTTTGCGGGCGGCAATGAGCTGCGTTGGTTCGGCTTCGTTCATAATGACGATGGCGTAGGCACCTACAACCTCCTGCAAGGCCAGCCGGACGGCTTCTTCGAGTGTGCCGCCATTATTCTCCCAAATGTCCTCGATAAACTGCCCCAGAACTTCCGTATCGGTTTGGCTGGTAAAGGTGTGGCCTTTCTTGAGCAATGCCTGCTTAATGGCTGCATAGTTCTCAATGATGCCGTTGTGGACGATGGCCAGTTTACGATGAAACGAGTAATGTGGATGAGCATTTACATCGTTGGGTTCGCCGTGCGTAGCCCAGCGTGTATGCCCCATACCAATGGTAGCGTGTGTTTCTTTGCCCTCCAGTTCATGCTCCAGCGCGGCAACCTTGCCTTTTTTCTTGTAGACTTTCAGGCCCTGTCCATTCATCAGGGCTACACCAGCGCTGTCATAGCCCCGGTATTCGAGCCGTTTCAGCCCTTTTATTACCAATGGACACGCTTCGCGGTGCCCTACATACGCCACAATTCCGCACATAAGTTCTGTTATTAGGTGTGCTGTACAGACGTTCGGCGGACCGATTCGTCATACAGACCAATTCTAAAAGTAAAGTAAACGCAAAAAGCCGGAACGTCCGGCTTTTTGTTCAGGAGTTTCTCATTTAGTCAATGACCCGAACGTATCAATTGTTGAATCGTTAACCGGCCAACTGCGTATACAGGTTGTAATACCGCTCCGTTACATCGTCGTCGTCGGCCCCATCGAATTTATGTTCAGGCAAATCGTTTAAAATAGCATTCAGGCTTTCGCTCGAATCCTCCTCGGCCCGAACTACGGCGTCGGCATACGCAGAGCCGATACGAATAAATCCCTGGAAATCAGCCGTTTTTAATTCCATTAACATTTCGTCGTCAATATCCATCATGCGGGCTTTTTCGATGATGTCGCCCTCGAAACGGTGTTCAAAGGAGTTATTGTAGACCGTGAAAACCGACTTGGTGTCCTTAAACATTGGGTCGTTTTTATAAGTTGTTTTCAGATAGAGCGGAATCAGAGCGGTCATCCAGTCGTTGCAGTGGACGATGTCGGGTGCCCAGCCGAGTTTCTTAACCGTTTCCAACACACCTTTGCAGAAGAAAATGGCCCGCTCGTCGTTGTCTTCGTAGAATTTGTTTTCTTTATCATGGAAAACATATTTCCGTTGGAAATAGTCTTCATTATCAATGAAATACACCTGTAATTTGGCCGTTGGAATCGACGCCACCTTGATAATCAACGGCTTTTCATCATCGCCAACAGCAATATTAATACCTGACAACCGTACCACTTCGTGCAATCGGTTTTTGCGCTCGTTAATGAGTCCGAAGCGCGGCACCAGAATCCGAATCTCCATCCCCCGTTCCTGCATGGCTTGTGGCAGTTTGCGGACGAAGTCAGCAACATCAGACGTTTTCAGAAAAGGGTTGATTTCGCTGGCAACGTAAAGGATACGTAATTTGCTCATAAATAGGGAAGCGTGTGTTGTCTGAGAGAACCAAAAAACTTGCAAAATTATACAAATTTTTCCCGTATTTCAATAAGATTTGTGCAAATAAAGCATGGAGCGGGGAGCAGGGTAGGGGCTGAGTACAGCAAAACGCCCTGCCCTCTCCTGTGTACTCCCCGCTCCATGCCCCCTACCCCATGCTTTATTTCGACACAATTGCCAGTCTTCGCCAACATCTGAATGGGCTTCGGTCTGAACAAACTATTGGCCTTGTGCCGACAATGGGAGCCTTGCACGAGGGCCATACAACGCTCATTGACACCGCCCGGCGCGGGAATGATGTTGTGGTGAGCAGCCTGTTCGTTAACCCGGCTCAGTTCAATAATCCCGACGACCTCGCCCGTTATCCGCGCACGCTCGAAGAAGACGCGCGGAAACTCGAAGCGGCAGGCTGCGATGTGGTTTTCGCGCCTGCTGTGGCCGAAATGTATCCTGAACCACCCGCGCTCCGGCTGAATTTTAGTGAGTTGGAAACCGTAATGGAGGGGGCTTTCCGTCCCGGCCATTTCAACGGCGTTGGCCTTGTGGTGGCTAAGTTGTTCAACATCATACAACCGAACCGGGCTTATTTTGGTCAGAAAGATTTGCAGCAGGTGGCCGTTATCCGGCGGCTCATTCGTGACCTGAGTTTTCCGGTCGAACTGATTCGCTGCCCCACCGTGCGCGAAGCCGACGGGCTGGCCATGTCGTCGCGCAACCGCAACCTCACGCCCGATGAGCGCAAACAGGCTCCGGCGCTCTTTCAGGCCCTGACGCTGGCGCATGAGATGCTCATCGAAGGCCATAGCACAGTTCAGGCGAAAGCTGCCGTAACGGGCTTCTTTACCAGCCAGCCTAACTTCCGCTTAGAATACGTCGAAACCGCCAACGCCGACACGCTCCAACCCGCCAACGAGGTGCTGGCGCCAGGACAAACGGCCATTTGTCTGGCGGCCCATCTGGGCAAGGTTCGGCTGATTGATAATCTGGTGTTTTGAGCCGCAAAAAGCTATCTTTACCTGAGAAATGAACAATTGCTATGAAACCGACGAACACGGGGGATGCTCCCAATAAAACCATTGCGTTGCTGCGTCGGCTGGCCGCAGAAAAACGCGAAACGAAGCGACAGATGCGGGAGTCTTTCAAGACTGACCCAGAGGTGCAACAAGCCATCGCCCGGCTGAAACACCGTAATTATGAGTCCGAATCCTTATAAGTTTGAATACATTGGTGGCCTGTCTAATGCTTATGTATTCGAGACTACTGCTGAAGTAATTTATCAAATCAAGTTTAAGTCAACGCCTTATCTGTTCCCCGATGAGTCTAATTTAGGGCAGGATGTATTTGAGTTAGTTATTGATGTGGTCTATACACCAGCCGGAAAATTACCGTTAGACGCATCAATACCGGCTACTATAGCCGCCATTTGTAAAGATTTCTTTGCCGATAAAGAACGCATCCTGCTTTATATCTGCGAGACTGCCGACGCCCGTCACTTAGCCCGGGTTCGTAAATTCGATGCCTGGTTTCGTGAATTCAAGGATGCTCACTTTGTAAAGATTGACGCGAACTTCCCCGATGCTGATGGTATTACCTATTATGTGTCGCTTATTTTTCGCTGGAGCCATCCGCAGCGCCATACCATTATGGATGAATTTAACATCCTGGCGCAACGGTACGATACCAACAAATAGTCATTCGGCTGCTTGCTACTAACAGCTATACGAATTGCTCATGCTTTCGCCCCATAAGCAGCTTACCATTCCTGAGATTCCCTTTCTCAAAAAAAGCGGACCGGAACTGGAGTTTGACGTCATCTCGCTGAAAAGCCTTTTTCAACGTCAGCCTACGCTTAATCACTCACTGGCAAGACCACACCGCCTTCAGTTTTATGGTATCCTCTATATTACTCAGGGAGAAGGCCGTCATTATGTTGATTTTAAAACGTATTCATACCGCCCCGGCACGATCATTTTTGTTGCTCGTGAACAAGTTCATGCCTACGAGGTGAACCCCCGGAACGAAGGCTATCAGTTTTTGTTTACGGAGAATTTTCTCATGCAGTCCCTCTATCAATCGGATATTCTGCCATTTGGAATGCTTTTTAACAATCCCCTGACTGAACCGGCACTGCAACCGGCAGACAGTCAGGCAGAGGGACTACTGGTATTGGCCGAAACCATCCGGGCAGAATACCAGTGGGCAGATGACTTTGCCAAGCAGGAGATTTTGAGTAATCTACTGAAGATTTTTCTCCTGAAAGCCGAGCGGGCTAAACGACACCTCATGCCGTCTGTTCGCCACCCCGAACGTTACTGGCAGTTTCTGCATTTCCGAAACGCTGTGATTCAACGGCATACCCAGACCCGTAACGCCATGGACTATGCCGCCGAACTGGCTATTTCCTATAAGCACCTTAACGAAATTTGTAAAGAATTTACCACCAGAACAGCTAAGGAGTTTATCGACAATTGGGTTGTTCTGGAAATTCGCCGGAACTTGGCCAGCAGTGAATTGTCAATCAAAGAAATAACTTACAACGCTGGTTTTGACGAACCGACCAATCTGATTAAATATTTTAGAAAACAAACCGGCCAGACGCCCTCCCAGTTCAGGTCGACCATTAATAACAGGTAATTTTGCCGGCAGGTTCGATATTTACCCTTTTTCGCTACGAGTTTACCTTTCCCTGCAAATTGACATTGCCCACCTTTGTCTGGTGATTTTACAACTAATCAGGCAATGAAAAAAGTACTCGTTTTAGCAGCCGCTACGGCTTGCTTCGTCTCACAGGCATATTGTCAATCAACTAAATCAGCGAAAAAAATGACCAATCAGCAGAAAGCCGTTTCGCTTATCCAGAGCATCGAAACGGGCGATATGACCCCCATCGGCTACATCAACCCCAGGCAGTACAAACAGCATAATCTCATGGCTGCCGACGGCCTGCAGGGCTTTGGCGAATTGATGCAACACGTACCGAAAGGCAGCGCTAAAGCGCAGGTTATCCGGTCGTTTACCGATGGCGACTATGTGGTGCTACATACTAAATACGACTTTTTCGGCCCCAAAGCCGGTTTCGATGTGTTCCGGTTTGACGGCGGCCAAATTGTTGAACACTGGGACAACCTCCAGCCCATTGCTGAAAAGAACCCCAGCGGCCACACCCAGTTCGATGGCCCGACGGAAGTGAAAGACAAAGACAAAACGGCGGCTAACAAGGCGTTAATTAAGGATTTCTACGAGAACGTGTTTATTGGCGGGCAATTCAACCGGATGCCGGAATTTTTTACTGGTGATCAGTATATTCAGCATAACACGATGATTGCCGACGGCCTGAGCGGGCTTGGCAAAGCGATGGAAGAAATGGGTAAGCACGGGATGCAAATGAAGCTAAGTAAAGCCCACAAAATCCTGGGCGAAGGCAACTTTGTGCTGGTGATGGCCGAGGGTGAAATAGGGGGTCAACCCAATACTTTTTATGACCTGTTTCGGGTTGAAAACGGCAAAATTGCTGAGCATTGGGACGTCATTGAAGCTCTGCTGCCCAAAGACCAGTGGAAAAACCAGAACGGCAAGTTCTAAGCGGTTGTTTTTTGGTTTGCAAAATGCCTTTCAGGAGATTTGATTTCTGAAGGGCATTTTATGTCTGGCAGGCTCTATTTTGGGGATTCATTCGCTACAACCCAGGCTGTCTGGAAAATCAGTGTAGCCCGTTTTTGGAGAACATCATAGACTATTTTGTCGGCAGTGTCGGAGGGCTGATGGTAATCGGGGTGTTCTCCGTTTGTAAAAAAAAGAGCAGGGATGCCCTGTTTCACAAAATTGTAGTGGTCGGAGCGGTAAAAATATTGATTTGGGTCCGTTTCGGTATCGTACCCTCCCTGATTTAAATCCAGATTGACCGACTGCTGATTAGCAATCTCAGCGGCTCGTTTGAGTTCACTATTCTGTTTACCAGCAAGTAGGTAGCAGTAATCAGGCTTTTTCCGATGCCAGTTATCCACGCGACCCACCATATCTACGTTCAGATCGCACACGAGTTGACTTAAAGGAATAGGGCTATTGTAAACAAAATACTGTGAACCCAGCAGCCCGCCTTCTTCACCCGAGAACAGGACGAACAAAATACTTCGGCGGGGCCTGACTCCCTGTTGGGCTAAACTGTCGAAGGTAGCCGCTATGCCCAGGACAGTGGCCGTACCGGATGCATTGTCGTCGGCCCCATGAAAAATGAGCCCGCCGGAGTGGCCTAAATGGTCGTAATGCGCCGAAATAAGTATGACCTCCTGTTTCAAATCGGTTCCAATAAGAAGTCCGGCTACATTGTGGCTGAGTAATACACGGCTACTGTCTTTAGCCGTGAGTGGTAAGGGGGCCAGTTCATGCCGCTTGTAAGTACGGGGAGCAGTACTGTATTTGTAGACACGCGGTAGCGTTGTTGTACCAACTCGCGGTAGCATTGATCCGCCGAAAGGAGCAGCCTCAGAGGTTATAAAAGCATATGTCTGATAAAAAGAGCCACGAATTGAATCAAGCCGAAAAACTGGTACTAAATGACTTTGTCGAAACGCCTGCGTGCAATAGAAAGCCGCCTGAAGCTGGCCTTTGGTACCAGTTTCGCGTCCCTGCAAACTGTCGGAAGCTAACAGGAAAACATGTTTTTTTAGTAGTGAAGCTGAAACGCTAACCGGCGAAATAACGGGTTGCGCGTAGGTCTGATTGATCACACGAAGGAAAATAAGAAGCGTCGTCTTCAGCGCACTTCTTAAAGGAGCGATAGGCATAAATAGGCTAACTACTTGACGATTGACAGCGAATATGTAGCTAAAGTAGAAAAAAAGCTACTATGCTGTCAAGCTAATCCACAATCCGAAAGGCCATTTTCGCCTTTTCGCGGGAGAGGGCATTGAAGTGCCACCACTCAAACTCAATAGGACTAAATCCTCCCTGACGCATAGCTGTTCGGAGAATTTGCCGGTTGTCAAGTTGCTGTTGGGTTAGTTTTCCGGCTCTGAGTAGTTCAGCTTCTTTCGATGGGTACGCCAACTCCCCGAAGAAATCATACTTCGTGCCCATGTCCAATGGTTCCGGTGCGCCGGACCGTCCCTCTTTCGTGGCAACGGTTAAATCGACAGCGCAACCGTAATTATGAATGGACCCTTTGCGCGGGTCGGCTACGTATTTCTGACGTTCGCGTTCGGGGAGTTTGGGGAGTGCTTTCCAGAGGTTCCACTGCGCCGAACGGGGGCGGGCGGCATCGTACACCAGCAGCCGCAGGGTTGGGTGATGCGTTTGCAGGTACTTGCTGGCAATGGCGAGTTTGCGGGCGGCCATTGGTTGCATATACGCCCGCGTGAGGTCGCCGTAGACATCTTTGCCAACAAAATTGTCGGTAGTTGAATACTTGAGATCAACCAGAATCGTTGGGTCAACTTTTTGAATGTCCACCAGCCCTTGTTTCAGCATAGCCTCTTCGAGGGGCTGGGCGTTGAGGGATGTGACACAGAGATACACGGAGAAGACACAGAGATACACAGAGATTTTTTTATAAACCTTCGTGTATCTCTGTGTCACAGCTTTTTTATTTAACATCATCATACTGTAAATAAAACAAAAACTTGTTACGTTCGCCCCATTAACCCCATCTCCACCGCATGGCTCTTAATTATATCTGGGTTGCTTTCTTCGTTGTTGCCTTTCTGGTGGCGCTGGCTAAACTGATTTTCTTAGGCGACACCGAAATTTTCAAAATTATTGTTGAAGGGCTATTCGATTCATCGAAAGTTGCTGTGGTGGATATTGCCCTGCCGCTGGCGGGTGTAATGACGTTTTTTCTGGGGTTGCTCAACATTGGCGAGAAAGCGGGCGCCATCAATTTTATCGCCCGCATCATCGGCCCGTTTTTCAGCAAATTATTCCCTGAAGTACCCAAAAATCACCCGGCCAACGGTCAGATGATTATGAACTTTTCGGCCAATATGCTGGGTCTCGATAATGCCGCTACGCCATTTGGGCTGCGGGCAATGGCGAGTTTGCAGGAACTAAACCCGAACAAAGAATCGGCCTCCAACGCTCAGATTATGTTTCTGGTGCTGCACACATCGGGCCTACAGATTATTCCGCTCAGCATTATGGCCCAGCGGGCCATTTTGGGAGCGAAAGACCCGTCGGACGTGTTTATTCCCTGCGTTATCGGTACGTATGTGACCACCGTTGTGGCTCTGGTAGCGGTTGGCATCAAGCAACGCATAAACCTGCTGAACGCTACCGTACTGGGCTGGCTGGGGGGCATCACCGCATTGATTGGTCTGGCGTTATGGTTTTTATCGGGGAGGCCAAAGGAGGACATTGAAACCATATCGAAAGTAACGGGCAATCTTATTCTGCTCACCATCATCGTGGCCTTTCTGGTGGGTGCGCTCTGGCGTAAGGTTCCCATTTTTGAGACGTTTATCGAAGGGGCGAAAGGTGGCTTTGAGACAACCGTAAAAGTGATTCCTTATTTAGTTGGGATGCTGGTTGCTATTGGGGCCTTCCGAAATGCCGGGGCCATGGATTATTTGGTTGGCGGCCTAAAATACCTGTTCGACCTGACCGGCATGAACACCGATTTTGCCGACGCCCTGCCCGTTGCGCTTATGAAACCCCTAAGCGGGGCTGGCGCGCGGGCATTGATGATCGATGGCATGAAGCAATTCGGCCCGGATTCATTCGTTGGCCGCTTAGGCTGCATCTTTCAGGGGTCGGCCGATACTACATTCTACATTGTAGCCCTGTATTTTGGCTCAGTCGGTATTCGCAATTCGCGTCATGCGATTCCCTACGGTCTGTTCGCCGATTTTGTGGGCGTTATTGCGGGCATTGCGCTCGGATATTTCTTTTTTCACTGAGCGAAAACGCCAGGTGAGTTGTTATATTTGGTAAAGATTGGTAAAGAAAGTAAAGCAAGTATGTCAACGATTCAAATAAAAGTAAGTGATAAGACGCTCGCCCGATATGGCACTCAAGCGTTAGTAGAACGACTCGAACGGCTGTTAGCGTGGGAAGAATTAAGCGTAGAAGCACAAGAAATAAAAAAGGCCTTAGACGAGGCAAATGTCTCCTGGGAAGAGATTGCGGAGGAAGCCCGTCAGAGAGCCTGGGATAAATACAAATACAATCTGGAAGATAAGCTGCCACCTGAAGCTTTTGAGTGATTTTATAGTTTATCCGTTTTGATTATCTTTGTATACACAACTCTTCCGTCTACCGGCTCGTCGGAGCGGCTTAAGCGAAGTCGTTAAATTCTCTTTCTGATACAGAGTGTTATCATTCCGCTCCCGCGAATTTATTGTCGATGCTAATGTCCTGTTTAGCTGCCTAATTAGTGGTCGTGACTATTATTTGACGTTTCTGAGCGACAACAGGATTTTTACAATCGATTTTGTATTTGAAGAACTTCAACTCCACCAGGAAATTATTGCTCAGCGTACCAGGATACCGTCAGATCAATTCCAGAAGTTCATACTGACTGTATTTGAACGAATTACGGTCGTCCCCAATCTACTGATAAGTACACAGAACTACTATCAGGCCTTTATGTTTTGCCGGGATATTGACCCTAAAGACACTGCCTACGTTGCCTTATCATTACAGTTAAATATTCCCTTACTTACCCGCGACAAACCTTTAGTTGAAGGTTTACGTGCGAAAGGGTTTCCGAATGTTATTTTGCTGGATGAATTAGTTAGCCAAACTGACCAAACCGAATGAACATTACGCAAGTTCGCGAACACCTCCACCGGCTCATCGACGAGGTTGACGACATCTACGTGCTGAATGGCCTTTACCGAAATCTGCTTTCCGATAAACGTTCGCGGGAAGCCTACGAAAAAGAACAGTTGGAAAAATCGAAAAAACAAACGCACTCCAGCGACCGGCGTTCCGGCTAACTCACTTCGACAAACTGCTGATTGTTAAGGCAATAATGATGGTGTTGAACGCGAATGAGAGCACGCCGTGGGCCAGGGCCGCCCGGCGCATGGTTTTCGAGTGGATAGACACATCCGAAACCTGACTCGTCATGCCAATGACGAACGAGAAATAAGCAAAGTCGAGGTAATCCGGTTCGGGTTCGTGCGGGAAATCCAAACCACCGGGCCACGTTGTCTGTTTTGCATCATTACCGTAATATAAGTGAGCATACCGGAGTGTAAAAACCGTATGAACTAAACTCCACGAACTGGCAACGGCCAGAATTGCCAACAAGGTATGCGGCTGATGAACCGGATCTTTTTCACCCATTAATCCAAGCAGGTCGATCACGGCAAATAAACTGGCAGTGGCCGCCACAACGATAAACACCAGCAAGAGGGTCCGGCTTGAATCTTCCAGGCGTGAAAAACGGGGCAGGTCGTGAGGATGCGCGATAAACATAGTCGTCCACGCCAGCAATAACACGGTTAGTGCAAACGAAATCCAGACGATGGTCAGGTGCATTGAGGTGAAAAAAGGAGCCGGGGCCAAAAAAAATGTTAAAATGGCAACACCTAAGGCAATGAGCAGCCGATGATTCGAATCGAAGTGGCTGATTTTGTGAAGCAATGTAGTGGTCATAATTTTGGTGAAAAGCGTAACATACTGCATAGATACCCATACCTATATTAGTTCAACGACAACCTGTTTTATGTTCCGCCAGAACCAGCATCATCTTGTCCGAATTGGTACGGATAAAGAGAAAACAATTCTCTCCAAATCGCAGAAAGAATTTAATCGGCTAACCCGAAAGATTGAAAAACTAAGCCTCGACCTGCACGAATTGAAGGAAGCCGCTCAGCACATTCAGCAACGGGTACAAACCGACTATCGCCCTTTGGTTGGGCAGTATAGCCAGTTCCGGGCCGACTTAGTACGTCTTTTCGACCGCGCCTATCAGAACAAAGACTACACGAAAACAGAAAAGAAAAAATTAGCCGAGTTGATTCGAAATATCGCAGTTGAGTTGATTTCAGAACACGAAATGGACGACCTCAAGCCCATCTACGATAAATACAATATGCAGGGCTTCGAGACCACCAGCAACGAAGCCGACCAGCAAACGGCGGAGTTGATGAAGGAAATGATGGGCGCTATGTTCGGCATTCAGTTCGATGAAGATGTCGATGTGAGCGACCCGCAGAAGATGACGGCCTATGTGCAGGAACAAATGGCTCAGCGCGAAGCCGCCGAAGCGAAGCGCCAGAAACAACGCGCCAGCAAACCCAAATCGGCCAAACAGCAGGAACGCGAGGCTAAAAAACAAGCAGAGGAGCAGAAAAGTACAAAAGCCGTTCGGACCTTGTACATGGACTTAGTGAAAGCGTTCCATCCCGACCGCGAACCCGACGAGGCCGAGAAGCAGCGCAAAACCGAAATCATGCACCGGGTGACGGACGCTTACGAAAAAAGCGACCTGCTGGCTCTGTTGCGCCTGCAACTCGAGTTTGAACGCATCGACCAGACGCATCTGGAAACCCTCGCCGAAGAGCAACTCAAGTATTATAACAAGATTCTGCGGCAACAGGCGCAGGAATTAGACGACCAGTTTTTGGGGCTACAAAACGAACTGGCTGCCATGACGGGCAGGCCTGCCTTCGCCGTTAATTCAAGAATAGCCCTGGAGTTCAGCCTGAACAGCGACATTGCCCAACTGAAACGGGATATCAAACAACTCAAAAATGATGTGAAAATTCTGGCCGATACGAGCCGACTAAAGCAGTGGCTGAAAACCTACCGCATTCAAAAGCCAGACGAATTGTCGTTTTTTGAGTTGATGTAGTTCTTCGGCTAAAATTCGGTTTGCATCTAAACCATCTGAACGGCTCCCTGCAAGTTAATCCGGGCTTCTTCCAAAGTTTCGCCCTGCGTGTTGGCACCGGGCAATTCTTCCACAAAGCCAACGTAGCCTTCGGGCACTTTTAGATAAACGGCGGTTAGTTTCATATCCAAAGCTAAACCAAGAAGCTGAAAGTTAAGCCTGAGCATGTAATTCCCAATTTCTGCAATATTCCCCGAAAAAGCTGACTTCTCCAATGATTCTATGGCTCAGGATGGTTTTCCCGAAATTTTCAACAATCTTGCCGAGTATAATTAGTGAATGAGTGAATTAGTGAATGAGCGAATACCATCCGGCAGAGCTATTTACTCATTCACTCATTCGCGCATTCACTAATTACCTAATGAAGGAATACATCCGACCCATTCACCGTCTGCTTGTTGCCAACCGGGGCGAAATTGCCATCCGCATCATGCGGGCCGCCACCGAACTGGATATTACGACCGTTGCTGTTTACACCTACGAAGACCGCTATTCACTCCATCGCTACAAGGCCGACGAAGCCTATCAGATTGGCCGCGATGAAGAACCATTGAAACCGTATCTCGACGTTGAGGGCATCATCATGCTGGCCAAACGGCAAAAGGTCGATGCCATCCACCCTGGCTACGGATTTCTGTCGGAGAACGTGAAACTGGCCCTGCGCTGCCGCGAGGAAGGAATTATTTTCGTTGGGCCGTCGCCGGAAGCGATGGACGCGCTGGGCGATAAAGTGCGGGCCAAAAATCTTGCGCTCAAAGCCGGTGTGCCACTTATTCCCGACTCGCTGGAGGAGAACATGACGGTCGAACGGGCGCAAAGCGAAGCCGAACGGATTGGCTTTCCGGTCATGGTCAAGGCCGCAGCCGGGGGCGGTGGTCGGGGAATGCGCGTGGTGCGGCAGGCTGAAGACTTCGAGAAAGCATTTAATGAAGCCAAAAATGAAGCCCGTAACGCCTTTGGCGACGATACGATTTTCTTAGAGAAATTCATTGAAGACCCCAAGCACATTGAGGTGCAGTTGCTTGGCGATCAACATGGGAACATCGTTCACCTCTATGAGCGGGATTGCTCAGTGCAACGGCGGTTTCAGAAGGTTGTCGAGGTGGCTCCGTCGTTCGGATTGCGGCAGGAAACCAAAACGAAACTATATGAATATGCCCTGCAATTAGGCCGGGCCGTAAACTACTCCAATGCCGGAACGGTTGAGTTTCTGGTCGACAAAAACGAGAATATCTATTTCATTGAAGTAAATCCCCGCATTCAGGTTGAGCATACCATTACGGAGGAAGTAACGGGCATCGACATCGTTCGGACGCAGATCCTGATTGCGATGGGCTACCAACTGTCCGACAATGGCATCTACATCAATCATCAGGACGAAATTCCGCTCAACGGCTACGCGATTCAGTGCCGGATCACTACCGAAGACCCCGCCAACGGCTTTAAACCCGATTTTGGTACCATTACGGCCTACCGAAATGCCGCCGGTTTTGGTATCCGCTTAGACGAAGGCAGCAGCTACGCGGGCATGAAAATATCGCCCTACTTCGACTCGATGATTGTGAAGGTCTCGGCGCGGGGCCGGACGCTTAAAGGGGCTACCCAACGCCTGACACGGGCCTTGCTGGAGTTCCGTATTCGGGGGGTTAAAACCAATATCGGATTTCTGCTGAACGTAATCAGCAACCCGATTTTCCAGCGGGGCGAAGTGCGGGTGTCGTTTATTGAAACCCACCCCGAACTCTTCAATTTCCGCAAACCGCAGGACCGCTCGACGCGGGTACTCAACTACCTCGCCGACGTGATTGTGAATGGCAACCCGGAGGTTAAAAAGAAAGACGACAGTAAGGTGTTCCGCACCCCTGTTGTTCCCAAGTTTGACATTTACAGCGCCTACCCGTCGGGCAATCGTGACCGGCTGAAAGAGTTAGGACGGGAGAAATTTGTGCAGTGGGTGAAGGACCAGAAATGCGTGCTCTACACTGACACGACCTTCCGCGACGGGCATCAGTCGTTGCTGGCTACGCGCGTCCGAACGCAGGATTTACAGAAAGTAGCCGAAGGTTTCGCCAAAAACCACCCGGAACTCTTCTCGATGGAAGTCTGGGGGGGCGCCACCTTCGATGTGGCCATGCGGTTCCTCTACGAAAGTCCCTGGAAACGGCTGGCTGCCCTGCGCGAAGCCATGCCGAACATGCTCCTGCAAATGCTGTTCCGAGGTTCCAACGCAGTAGGTTACTCGGCCTATCCCGATAATCTCATTGAGAAATTTGTTGAGAAATCATGGGAAACAGGCATAGATGTCTTCCGTATTTTCGACTCGTTAAACTGGGTCGAGGCTATGAAAGTAAGCATTCGGGCTGTGCGCGAACGAACCGATGCGCTCTGCGAAGCCGCCATTTGCTATACGGGGGATGTATTGTCGCCCGATCAAAAAAAATACACGCTCCAGTATTATCTGGACATGGCTCGCCAATTGGAAGATGAAGGCGCGCACTTGCTGGCTATCAAAGACATGGCCGGATTGCTGAAGCCGCTCTCTGCCGAAGTGCTGGTGCGCGAGTTGAAGCAGGCCGTAAGTATTCCCGTTCACCTGCATACGCACGACACAGCGGGTATTCAGGCGGCTACCTACCTGAAAGCCATCGACGCGGGTGTCGATATTGTGGATTGTGCATTGGGTGCCTTATCGGGCCTGACGTCGCAGCCTAATTTTAACTCGGTAGTAGCCATGATGCAGGGGCATGAGCGCGAATGCGACATGAATCTGCCCTCGCTAAATGCCTATTCGAACTATTGGGAAGACGTTCGGGAATACTATTACCCATTTGAGTCGGGTATGAAAGCGGGCAGCGCCGAGGTCTATGAAAATGAGATTCCGGGCGGGCAGTATTCCAACCTGAAACCGCAGGCCATTGCTACCGGACTGGGCGATAAGTTTGAGACACTGAAAAAGAATTATTCGGTGGCGAATGAGCTGTTCGGCGACATTGTGAAGGTTACGCCATCCTCTAAAGTGGTGGGCGACATGGCTATTTTCATGACAGCCAACAACCTCACCGCCGAGGATGTCCGGGAGCGGGGCGAGGCCCTGTCTTTCCCGGAGTCGGTAAAGGAATTGATGAAAGGTATTCTGGGTCAGCCTGTTGGCGGCTTTCCGGAAGATATTCAGCGGATTGTGCTGAAGGGCGAAGAACCCATCATAGGCCGCCCGAACGAACATCTGAAACCAATTGATTTCGACCAGGATTTCAAAACCTTTCAGGAAAAATACCCGCATAGCGATGGGTTCGTTGACTATCTCTCGTACCAGATGTACCCAAAGGTGTATGAGGAATACTACAACGCCAACGAGCAATATGGCAACGTCAGCATTATTCCAACGCCCGCGTTTTTCTACGGGCTGAAAGAGAATGAGGAAATCCTGATTAACATCGAAGCGGGGAAAAACATCCTCGTCCGATTGCTGTTCAAGTCGGAGCCGGACGAGTTTGGTATGCGGACGATTACCTTTGAACTGAATGGCCAAAGCCGTCAGGTTCAGGTGCGCGACCGAGCCTCGAAGGTAGCCAAAGCCATGAACGCCAAAGTCGGCAAAGCGGGCGATGTGGGCGCGCCGTTGCAGGGGCGACTAACCCGGATTCTGGTGAAAGAGGGCGATTCGGTCAAAAAAAATCAGCCATTATTTGTTATTGAAGCCATGAAAATGGAAAGTATCGTAGCCGCTCAAAAAGAAGGCAAGGTTGCCAAAATCCTGCTGAAAGAAGCCACTACCGTGGAGCAGGACGACTGTGTACTGGAACTTTCGTAATTTTGCAGAAACACTAAAGCGGAGTAGCTGCCTGTAGCACTACTCCGCTTTAGTGTTTCATATACATAGCCAATTTATTGCGATAACATTGTGTCAGTCAAAAATTTACGCCAACTTTCCAATTCAAACGAACCCTCTTGCCTTATGGAAAATCAACCACCAATGCTGCCTGTTTCTCCCACTCCTGTGCCACTCAGCAATTCTGACGAGCGTTTGTGGGCTATGCTTGCACACCTGAGTGCATTGACTGGTCTGTTCACGGTTGTTGGTAGTCTGGTTGGTCCGCTTATCGTCTGGCAAATTCAGAAAGAGAAATCGGCGTATGTTGATTATCATGGCAAAGAAGCTGTCAATTTTCAGATTACTATGGCACTGGCCTTTGCCGCATCGTTCCTGCTGATGCTTCTTTTGATTGGATTTGTACTCATCTGGATTGTCGGCGCGGTTTGGTTTGTTTTTACGATTATTGCCGCCATAAAAGCTAACAATGGCGAGTATTACCGCTATCCGCTGACGTTTCGATTCATCAAATAAGGCAACATGGCGAACGAAACATCTCAAATAGATGTATTCTTCATTCTTAATTATTAAAACCAGGATATACTGTTGAATACAATAGGTAATTAACAGGCTGATAATACAGAATGGCCCGTTGGTTACTCTTTTTAAACGTTTCATTACTATGAATCCTCAACAACAAAACCCGGAGGGGTCTATCGACGTCGAATTGAGTGAGGAAATCGCCGAAGGCGTTTATGCCAATCTGGCGATGATTGCCCACTCGAATAGTGAGTTTATACTGGATTTTATTCGCCTGATGCCCGGTGTTCCCAAGGCCAAAGTAAAAGCCCGCATCATTCTGACGCCCGAACACGCCAAACGACTACTTGACGCGCTGCGCGAAAATATCAGCCGATACGAAGAAGCGTATGGCGGCATCAACGATTTAAACGATGCGATTCGTTTTCCAGCCGGCGGTTTTGGCGGGCCAGTGGGGCAAGCTTAAAAACAGTTTAAAGTTTCAGGTTTAACGTTCGAAGTTGTCAATGTACAGTTGAACTTTAACCATTGAACGTTAAACGTTAAACAATTTTTCCGTATCTTTGCACCTCAAAATTCGGGAAGACTGTTTTTTTGTAACCAACATCAAGAATGCCTACTATACAACAATTAGTGCGTAAAGGCCGCGAAAAGCTGATTGACAAATCGAAGTCGCCAGCTTTAGATGCCTGCCCACAACGTCGGGGCGTGTGTACGCGCGTGTACACAACGACGCCGAAGAAGCCGAATTCGGCCCTTCGGAAGGTTGCCCGGGTTCGCCTGAGCAATAACAAAGAGGTGAATGCCTACATTCCGGGCGAAGGCCATAACCTACAGGAGCACTCCATCGTGCTGATTCGCGGTGGCCGGGTGAAAGACCTGCCGGGTGTTCGGTATCACATTGTTCGGGGTGCCTTAGATACGGCTGGCGTAAGCGGTCGTTTGCAAAGCCGCTCGAAATACGGTGCTAAACGTCCGAAACCAGGTCAGGCTCCGGTGAAAGGCGGTAAAGGCGCGCCACCGGCAAAAGGCAAGAAAAAATAAATGTAAACGGAATAATGTATAACGACGTTTCTGTCAACCATTATTCAGTTTACATTATTCATTAAAAAAGACTGGGCGTTGGAAAGACTGCGTTCAGAGTAAGACCAAAAATCTGAAGAAAACATGAGAAAGGCGAAACCGCCCAAGCGTTACGTATTACCCGACCCAAAGTATAAAGAGGTCCTCGTAACTAAATTCGTTAACAACCTGATGTACGAAGGCAAAAAGAGCCTGGCGTACTCCATCTTCTACGATGCACTCGAGGTGGTGGCTAAACGCACCAGCGAAAGTGGTCTGGATACGTGGAAAAAGGCATTGAACAACGTCATGCCATCAGTTGAAGTAAAAAGCCGTCGCGTTGGTGGAGCTACCTTTCAGGTGCCAACCGAAGTACGGGCAGACCGAAAAGTCGCGGTAGGCATGAAATGGCTTATTAAGTATGCTCGTTCGCGGGGTGAAAAAACCATGGTAGACCGGCTGGCAGCCGAAATCGTTGCAGCCGCAAAAGGCGAAGGCGCGGCTGTGAAGAAGAAAGACGATACGCACCGCATGGCCGAAGCCAACAAGGCGTTTTCGCACTTCCGGTTCTAAACCAACCAAAATGACCACGTTCCCGGTGGTTACCAAATTCACAAAAGCTACCCAACATTGGGTGGCTTTTGTTGTTTTTTAAGATATGACAACTTTAGAAAACGACCAACTCCGCGTTTCCATCCGGCCAAAAGGAGCCGAACTAACTTCTATTTTTCATAAACCAGGCGGCATCGAGCATCTGTGGCAGGCCGACCCAACCGTTTGGGGCTGGCACGCACCGAATTTGTTTCCGGTGGTGGGCGGCTGCCTGAACAATCAATTAGTGATCGACGGGAAAACGTACCCAATTGACCGGCATGGATTTGCTCGTCAATCACTGTTTGAGACTATAGAATCCACACAAACACACGCTATTTTCTTACTGCGGTCGGGTGATGCTACACGCGGGCATTTTCCGTATGAATTTGATTTTCAGCTCATCTACGAGCTTTCCGGCCCTCGCCTGACTGTAACCTACCGGGTCGTCAATCGGGATAAGCGCCCTATTTTTTTCTCGGTAGGCGCGCACCCGGCTTTTGCCGTACCGTTCAGGGAAACTGAAGCTTACGAAGATTATTTTATTGACTTTGAACAGATTGAAGGCTTAGAAACGCACATGCTCTCATCGGCGGGTTATTTTACCGGCGAAACAAAGCCGGTTCCTACGGTGGGTAGCCGCCTGCCGCTAACGAAGCATTTGTTCGATCAAGACGCGTTGGTATTTAAAAATCTGGCATCCCGACGTGTCACTATCCGAAGCAATGCTCACAAGCATAGCGTGACGGTTGCGTATCCTGAGTTCCCGTATCTGGGCCTGTGGGCTAAACCTGGTGCGTCGTTTGTATGCATCGAGCCGTGGTTAGGCTGTGCCGATAGCGAGGGTGAACTAAAGTCGATTCAACAGAAAGAAGCCATTCAGCAGCTCGAAGTGGGAAAGGTGTTCGAGGCCGCGTTTTCGATTGAAATTAGTTAGTGTTTTTTAAAAACTAAGTAGTTAGATCTAATTTATGCAACTTTATCCGGGCATCTTTGGTGGTCAATTGCCACCAGGCCTTGATTTCAGCAATTGATAACTCTTTGGTGGCGATGTGTAGGTTTAGACAATCTCCCTGTAGAATAGCGAGTTCGATGCTCCGGCCCACCCGCTTCGGCCCTGTCCACCCGCACAGGCGGCCCCGCAACGGCCGTGCTTAGGGAGTGTGCACAAACGCCAGTCGATCCAGATAGGTTTTGGTTTTCTCGGCCCCAACCACATCGTAAAAAGCACCGCTACGGCGGACCACCGTTGGGCCTGTGAGCGCTTAAAGTGTCGCCAACTACAGTCATTCTCAGGCAGTTTGCATAGGCACCATCCAGTAAATTCGCAATAATGCTTACCCTGGCAATGGCTCGTAGCCGTCTTTGGGGTCCACTCCGCTCACTACGGCGTTCTGACAAATGATAAGTAGTTGGCTGATGGGTTGAGGGCTTGCTAAAAGTACCTGCGCTTTTTGAATCGTTTTGGCTGCTGGTTTATCTATTTGACCTTTGCTGAGCCGCTCCCGGCGTTCAGCAGGTTGTAAGTGAATCTGGTAGTTTGTCCTGGCAAACGGCTTTGTGGTGCCAAAGACTAAAAAGCCGACCTACTACCCTTTAAGCAACAATGGTACTTCACCAAAGTGGATTCTGTTGATTCCATTGCCCTGATTGTCAGGCATAATAGTCTCAACAGAATCGATAGAAACTAAATTGGACGAGGACTAAATAATTTAAGTAGTCAAAATCAATGACTTGCCAGCGCGGTTTGCAGAACTGACTGAGCGTGTAACCGCCGTAGTTTTTAGTTTTTTGTGGTAAAACACATAGGAACCAACCCCTACGCCGATAATAACCAGCATGGGTGTCCAGTCGGTAACCGATTTGCCGCTGTTCATGACCGAATACGTAGCACCCAGCAGGTCGAAGAACAAGCCAGCATACGCCCACTCCTTAATTCGGGGAAAACCCGGAATTAATAGCGCTACCACACCGAACAGTTTAGCCCAGCCCAAAAACGGAAGCAGATAGGCAGGATATCCTATTTGCTTAAAGCCCTCAACGGCCACCGGAAGAACCAGGATATCGGGGATAGCCGAACCAAGCATAACGAAGGCAAACAGAGCGGTAAAAACCCAGTAGGTGATTTTTGTCTTTTTCATGGCTATTTGTTGTCTGGTTGATTAACTAAACAAATTTACCCCCTTACTACCACCTTGTTACGGTGCATAAACGCCTATCTGAGGGGGGCATTGTGACATAAATCTGGCCACTTATTAGTGCATGAAAATCCGTCGATTTGACTTCTGATAAGCGTGTCAGGAATGCGTATTTTTGGGCAAAGTTGATGCCTTTACGGCCTCCCGTCGCGCACACAGCGAAAGCCCAGATTGTTGCTGCCGCTGCTTTGTTCGCCCTTGCCCCGGCTACCGGCTTTGTAGCGAACACAGTACTGGTCGCTGCACAGGAATGAGCCGCCCCGCTGCACATACTTTACAGAGCCAGGTTCGTCGGGGTCGTAGCTGTCTTTAGGCCCTTTGGGGTTGTTGGCAGGGCTATTCGGGTAATAATCGGGGCGGTATAAATCCTGGCACCATTCCCACACGTTGCCCTCCATATCGTACAACCCATACGGATTGGCTGGGAAGGATTGAACCGGAGCAACGCCCACAAACCCATCTTCGTTGGTATTCTGGTTCGGGAAATTACCCTGGTAAATGTTGGTAATCCATTTGCCTTTTGGTTTCAGTTCGCTACCCCAATAATAGGTTTGGGCATCTTGGCCCCCCTGTGCAGCAAATTCCCATTCGGCTTCGGTCGGCAACCGTTTTCCAGCCCATTTGGCATAGGCAGCAGCATCTTCATAACACACATGCACAACCGGCAGGCTCTCCCGCCCCCGGATGCTACTGGCTGGCCCATCTGGATGCTGCCAACCCGCGCCTTTCACGTACTGCCACCACTGTAACGGATTGTCGAGCGAGACTTTTTGAGCCGGGGGCGTAAACACTGCCGAACCCGGCACTAACTGGTTGGCGGGAACGCCGGGAAAATCGGCTGAATTGAGCGGACGCTCAGCCACTGTTTTGTAACTGGTAGCGGCTACAAACCGGGCAAATTCGGCATTGGTTACTTCATGCCTGTCCATCCAAAAGCCATTAACCGTTACGGCATGAACGGGCCGGGCGTCGGGAAATTCATCGGCCCCCATTTGAAACGTGCCGCCGGAAATCCAGACCATATCCTTCGTGGCTGCCCCGCCCGATTCAGGTAGAATGGCTGCCTGCCGAACAGCCGACGACCGGGAAGGCATTCCGTTGGCCGCGCAATGGGCACCTGAGTCGGCTGCGGCTACCGCGCTATGCGCTGGTTTATCGGACGACTGGCACCCAGCTAAACCAATGAAAAAGCCAAGCAGGAGCAACGGCCACTGATTCGTCAGTGGCCGTTGCTCCTGCTTGGGCTTAGTTAGGAAATTAGCTCGGATAATAGTCATACCTCTATACCTATGCTAACCGAAGAAGGACCGGACTAATGTTGCCAGTAGCCTATGCGCTGTGCAGAAACTCCATAATGTCGCCGTCCTGTACAATGTATTCTTTACCTTCCACGGCTAATTTACCCGCTTCCCGAACGCCCGCTTCGGTCTTGAACTGGGAAAAATCGGGAAGTTTCATGACCTGCGCCCGGATGAATTTCCGCTCGAAATCGGAGTGAATGACACCGGCAGCCTGTGGGGCTTTCCAGCCCCGGTGAATTGTCCAGGCACGAACCTCTTTCACGCCCGCTGTGAAGTACGTAATCAGCCCCAGCAGTCGGTAGGAAGCCTTGATAAGTTTGCTCAACCCCGATTCGGTCAGGCCATATTCACCGAGGAACAGCTCGCGTTCGTCGGGGTCGTCCATTTGGGCAATCTGCGACTCGATACCCGCGCTAATCACAATAACTTCGGCCCCTTCGTCTTTGACGGCTTCCCGAAGCGCATCGGAGTAGGCATTGCCATTGGGCAGCGACCCTTCATCGACGTTGGCGACGTAGATAACCGGCTTTACGGTCAGGAGCGAGATATCGCCGATGGCTGTTTCGCGGTCTTCGGGTGAAACCTGCACCGTCCGTGCGCTCTTACCGGCTTCGAGCGCGGTTTTGTAGAGTTTCAGAATTTCCAGTTCGATTTTGGCTTTGGCATCACCCACGCGGGCGGCTTTGTCGATCCGCTGAACTTTCCGATCAACCGACTCTAAATCTTTCAGTTGCAACTCAGCATCAATGATCTCCTTGTCTGAAACCGGATTCACTTTGCCTTCAACGTGAACGATGTTGTCATCTTCAAAACACCGAATGACATGCACGATGGCATCGACTTCGCGGATGTTGGCCAGGAATTTATTTCCCAAACCAGCGCCCTGACTGGCTCCTTTCACCAGACCGGCAATGTCGACAAACTCGATAATGGTGGGCACCACTTTTTGCGGTTTCACCAGCCCTTCGAGCGTGTCCAGCCGCTCATCGGGTACGGTCACTACGCCCACGTTGGGTTCTATCGTACAGAACGGATAATTGGCGGCTTCGGCCTTGCCGCTCGAGATTGCATTAAACAGCGTTGATTTGCCCACATTTGGCAAACCTACGATTCCACATTGAAGACCCATAGTTCAATTGTGAGCGAGTGAACGAGCGAATACCATTCAGCAGGAATTTTCACTCGTTCGCTCGTTCACTCTTTAGTTTTTCTGCAAAAGTACAACCGTAACGGCGGACCGCAAAAACAGCCTTCGGCAGGAGCTGGTGGGGGCTGCCCGTATGGAAGAGTGTTGAAAAGAAAGGTATGAAGTAAAGTCTAAACCATTCGTCACCAGTAAAACAGACATTTAATTATTCCCATTTCAATTCGCTGGCGAAGTCGCCCTGCTCATCGCGTTCGCGCTGGGCAAACTGGGTAAAGTCCACATCGGGCATAAGTTCGGTTTTGACGTGGTCAACTGTTTCCAGCAGGGCTTCAACGAACTTATCAAAATCTTCTTTATACAGAAATATCTTATGCTTTTCATACACAAACCCTTCGCCCTGCGGATGTCGGCGACTTTCGGTAATGGTGAGGTAATAATCGTTCGTGCGGGTCGATTTAACGTCAAAAAAATACGTTCGTTTCCCGGCCCGAACTCGCTTTGAATAAATTTTTTCGCGGTCTCTTTCGTCCACAATCAGTGAGGTTTAGTGCATACGTAAATGCTAAAGTACGGGCAATTGGCAAAGAACAATGCGGAATCGAATAAATAAATTTTGGGGAGAAATGATGCCTTAACGGAACATAGTTGTGGAAGGTATTCTACACTTTTTGTGGTAATTGCTTGGTAATAAAGCTGGTCTATCCTATCTTTGCTTTACAGGAATTGCACTTTTTGGGGGCGGCAGGTAGATAAGATGTTAATCGGCTACCTCCCGTCTATTTTTTTCACGTAACCAAAAGCTGTATGAGTTTTATCATGTCCATTATGTTGTTTTTTGGCAACATGAAGCCGGCGGAGGCTCTTCCGAGCCTCATACAGAAAGGCAAAGCGTCTTTTTACTCCAAGAAGTTCAATGGTCGCAGGACCGCCTACGGTGAGCGCGTAAGCGCCAATGCCCTCGAAGGTGCCCACCGTCACTTCCCGCTGAACACGTTAGTCGAAGTCACAAACTTAGATAACCAGCGTTCAGTAATTGTACGAATCAATGACAGAGGCCCTTTCGCAAAAGGCCGCGTTATTGACCTAACCCATGCGGCTGCCCAGGCGCTCGGCATGGTTTCCAAAGGAATTGCCAATGTGTCGCTGCGAGTCGTTGGCAAAGGGCGCGCTATGTCGCTGGCCCCTTCGGTCTTCACCACGCCCGTCGCTTTCCAGCCTATGTTGGAACCTGTACTGTAACCTGACACGGACCGAAGTCCATGTTAAACACCCGAACCGTTCGATGTTTCCCTGTGCAATTCCTGCCGGAGATGTCGAACGGTTCGTTTTTTGCGTTAAGTTCAATGAGTGATTGAGCGAATGAGTAAATGAGCGAATAATTTCGCGGCAGCTATTCGCTCATTCGCTCAATCACTCATTATATGAAACAACCCCTAAATCTGGGGCAGGTTCGCTCGTTTGGCAACGTCGAATTTCTGGCCCGTCAGTTAGTCGAAGGTTTTATTACCGGTCTGCATAAATCTCCCTTTCACGGATTCTCCGTTGAATTTGCCGAACACCGGCTCTACAATACGGGCGAAACCACGCGCCATATCGACTGGAAAGTGTTCGGTAAGACCGAGAAGCTCTTTGTCAAACGCTATGAGGAAGAAACGAACCTGCGGTGTCATCTGCTAATTGACACCTCTTCATCGATGTATTACCCAGAGGCTACTTACGGCAAGATGACGTTCAGCGTGATGGCAGCCGCGTGTCTGGCATATATGCTGCAACGACAGAAAGATGCTGTCAGCCTGACAACCTTTGCCGACACGATTGATTTGCAAACGCCGGTGAAATCGACTCCATCGCATGTGCATAAGCTGTTCACCAACCTGGACCAGTTGATGCAGCAACCTAAGCCGCTTCGCCGAACATCAGCCGCCGATGTGATTCATCAGGTGGCCGAGAAGATCAATAAACGGTCGCTGGTGGTGATTTTCAGCGATATGTTTGAGAATTCAGAAAACAGCGATGCCTTATTTTCAGCTCTGCAACACCTGCGGCATAACCTGCACGAGGTGCTGGTGTTCCACGTTACCGATAAGCGAACAGAAGAGGATTTTGCGTTCGATGAGCGCCCCTACGAGTTTATCGACCTCGAAACGGGTGAGAAAGTCAGGCTTCAGCCGGGGCAGGTGCGCGAAACCTATCAACAGGCGGTGAAGACCTATTTTCAGGAATTAAAGATGCGGTGTGGTCAATACAAAATCGACTTTGTCGAAGCCGACATCGAGCAGGGTTTCGAGCAGATTCTGACGTCGTATTTAGTGAAACGGACGAAAATGAAATAGCAGGGAGCAACTCCATGCCCTCTGCTCCGCGCTACTTTTTCACGCTCGCTTTCGCATTGGCAGGAGCAACCGCAGGTTTGGCCATAGCCTGCTGCCGCTTGTGAAAGAGCATGAAGTCTTCCATTTGCTCAACGGGTAATTTGCGGGCAATAATTTTTTTGCTTTTATCGAGTACGTAAATGGTTGGTGTCGTCCAGACGTCGTACTGATGCCTGTAATCGGTTCGGAAACTGAAATCGTAGCCGTTGATGGCGTTGCCCAATTTAAACTCCTTAATGAACTTCTTCCATTCTTCGGGGCTTTGGTCAATGGCAATGGCCACCACTTCGGCTCCTTTACCTTTATAATCGTCCACAAATTTCTTCAGTTTGGGCGCGCTCTCCCGGCAGTGACCGCAGGTAGGCGAGTACAAATAAACAATGGTATAGTCGGCTTTGATGGCCGAGAACACAATAGGCCGGCGAAGCGTATCGCTAATGGTCGGGGAAACAAACTGCTTACCAACGAGATTTGGTTTTAGCGTGGCTACCCGCTCGCCAATACTTTTCAGGGTCGACGAATCCGACACGGTCATCACGCCGGTTTTGTAATATTTCTCGAACATGTGCACAAACAACCCGTCGGTTCCCATCACTTTGGGCTGCTCATACTGACTGGTGATATAATAGATGGTATAGTATTTTATTTCCTTATTCTTACCCGTTACCGCCTTATTAACCAAAAAATCGGCTTCCTTAATGAGTGAGTCGGGCACCTGAACGGTCAATTCTTTCAAATAGCGCTCTATTTTCCGCTGGAGAATGGGCGTGCGGACGAAACGCTCGTCGGTGAAATCGAAATCATCCCAGAAATGATTTTTAAAGTAGTTGAACACCCAAACCGAATCAGGCCGACCGTTCGAGGCTTTCGGCGCGGTGGGCACTTCCGGTTCGCCACTGGCTTTGACCAGCTTAACCGCAAACATACCGGCGTTATCTTTCATGAATTGACTGCGATACACACTTGCCTGCTTTTGCAGGTCGTTCATCTGCTTATTGAGCATCATGTCCGACGCAGCGTCGTTGCGTAACTTTTTTTGCAGATTCAGGGCCTGGGCTTCTTCAGATAGTTTACCAAGTTGTTGCTGGTAGGCGTAGAAAACCTCGTTCTCCTTCGAGCCGGTTACCTGCATGTTTTTTATGACATTGGCGGTATCGGTTTCAAATGAAAACTGCTGGTCGCTGGTGATAAGAAATTCGATATAGCGATTTTTGGGCGTCACCACGATAAACAAGCCTTCGGGCAGGCTTTTCCTGCCCTCAAAAATCAGATTACCGGCTCCATCGACGCGGGCTGTATCTTTCGGGATATACTGTGTTGCGCCAAAATAATGGGCCAGCACGCAGGTTGTATCTTTCAATCCTTTAATGCGGCCTGTAATTCTGAAACTGCTGGATGGCGTTTCGGCAGCCGACTGTGCCCAGGCAGCAGAAACGATGAATAAGCTAAGCAGAACCGTCAGGAGGAGGTGTTTCATAGGGGAATGTGTACGTATCTTCGCCAGAAAATAAGGTCAAATTTATTGTATTTCGTAATAAGTATGCTGCCTACAAAACGCTTGCCATATCCTCTATAGTCTATGTTTTATTTCTTTTCCAAAACAATTACGTATCTATTAACACCTGCCGGATGGCTAATGGTAGCCTTAGGGTTGGCGTTCTTTGTGAAAAACCACCAGTATCGTCGCCGGCTGACCGGCGTTTCGCTGGGTATATTCTGGCTGTTTGGTAATTCATTTCTGATGAACGAACTGGCCTTATGGTGGGAGTATCCGATTCAGGCTGATAGCGCCGTACCGGCCGATTCAACCCAGCGGGTAGCTATTATTCTGACGGGCGGCATGATCAATTCTCAGAAAGCCATTCCGGGCCAGACTCGCCGGACTACTAACCGCTTTCTGCTAAGCCGCGAAGCCGACCGCGCCGGACAAGCCCTGTACCTGTATAAAACCGGAGCTGTCCAGAAAATCCTGATCAGTGGTGGCAACGGCTACTATTTGCCTTTCCAGGCGGAAGTAGTTAACGACGAAGGGAAAATGGCCGCTCAGTTTCTACTGGTAGCCGGGGTTCGGGCAAGCGATATTATGTTTGAGACCAAATCGAGAAACACGCACGAAAACGCCATTTTTTCGGCCCAAATCCTACGGCAACGGTTTCGCACGAACCAGTATGTATTAATTACGTCGGGCTGTCATATGCGCCGGGCGGTGGCCTGCTTTCAAAAACAAGGTGTTACCGTGCTACCATTTCCAGGGTATTTTATGAGCCATCGCCGGTTATACGCACCCGGCGATTGGTTACTTCCGCACGAGGAACCTTTTCTGGATGCTTATTTTCTTGTTCGGGAATTGGTTGGTTACCTCACCTACAAGGTTATGGGGTATATTTAATGTTCACTGAGCGAATGATTGAATAGCTGGCGCAAAACCTATTCAATCATTCGCTCAGTCAACATTGGCTATTAGACACTCAGAATCTTCACCATACGCAGCAAATCCTCGTTGATGGGCTTGGGTAGCCGAATTGTATCCCGAAACGGCGTATAAACCAACTCGTTGTTCACAATGCCCGCCATCACATTCTTCTCGCCATTCATGAGGCCTTCCAGCGCGCCAAGTCCTAAACGGCTGGCCAGAATCCGGTCGTAGGCAGTTGGGATGCCGCCCCGCTGAATATGCCCTAACGTCGTCACGCGCATGTCGATGTCGGTTTGAACCTGCGCCCGGATTTTCTCCGAGATCTGACTGGCATTTCCTTCTTCTTCACCTTCGGCTACGACAATAATAGACGATGACTTCTGGCGGCTCCAACCTGATTTGAGGGTTTCGACGACCTCCGAAATGGGTGTTAGTACCTCAGGAACCATGACCAGTTCAGCTCCACCGGCAATGCCCGACTGAATGGCGATATACCCCGAATCGCGGCCCATTACCTCAATAAAGAAGATGCGGTCGTGCGAATCGGCGGTATCGCGGATTTTGTCGATGGCTTCCAGGGCGGTATTTACCGCCGTATCGAAGCCAATGGTATAATCAGTGCCATAGAGGTCATTATCAATGGTGCCGGGTGCGCCAACGGTTGGAATACCATATTCATCAAAGAAGAGGGTAGCGCCCGTAAACGTGCCGTTCCCGCCGATAGCTATCAATCCGTCAATTTCAAACTTTTTGAGTTGTTCGTAGGCCTTAGCGCGTCCTTCCGGGGTCATGAATTCTTTGCTGCGGGCCGATTTCAGAATGGTACCTCCGCGCTGCACAATGTTACTCACTGAGTGCGAAGACATCTGAAAAATGTCACCATTTATCATTCCGTTGTACCCCCGGCGGATACCGAATACTTCGATGCCGTGATAGACCGCCCCCCGGACAACTGCCCGGATGCAGGCGTTCATACCCGGCGCGTCGCCACCCGAGGTAAAAACAGCTACTCGTTTCATAGGTCAAGTCAATTTTTTAACGGAATTTCACAAAAAGGTTAGGCAGGTATCAAATTAAACCCCGCAAATTTATCCGCATTTCGGAATCTAAAGCATCTATTCAAAAATAATCGTTTTGTTTTCACACAAATTTCACAAAATGACTCGTTTCGCCTTTTCGCCCACATATGAACGTAACTCCTGTCGAATTAAGTCTGGTTGCCAGGGAGTAGAACCCTGTCAGTCGCGGTCGTCGATCAGGTGATGCCTCTGAAACGACTCGCTCGCCAGAGAATCCGGCCATGATTCAATAGGGTCGGTACCAGACCGAAATGAGACACTAACACCTTAAATCGGTCTATCAGCGACCGTTTATGGTGTTGTACCGATAACCCGCCAACAAGGTAGTTGCACAAAATAAATGGCAAAAACTCCACGTTGCGGGCTGCTTTCAGGCAACGAATTTCCCAGTCTAAATCAGCGCTAAGGTTATCGGTTGAATAATCTGGCGCAATGGCTCGTTTCGCCACAAAGGCCTGATGACAAACCTTCATGCCGAGAGCCATATCGCGCCAGGTCAGGTGTTTCGGCAACGTATGGGGCGTAACCTGGCTTCGCAAACCAACCGGACCGCCGGACCGCGGACCGCCCTCCTCGCGCACGAACAGCGCATCACTGTAGTAAACATCAGCTCCTGTTGCGCCAATCCAGGCCAGCAGATTCGGCACGGTTTGCGGGTCGTGTATTTCGTCACCTGCGTTCATGAACCAAACATACTGACCTGTGGCGCGGTGCAGGCCCTTGTTCATGGCATCGTAAAGCCCCTGGTCAGGTTCTGAAACCCAGTGGGTAATGTACGGTTCGTAGCGTTTAATAATGTCCAGCGTACCGTCTGTCGAGGCACCATCAATCACAATGTACTCAACCTCAGTTGTCCGGTGCGCCACAAGGCTCTGAATGGTGCGCTCCAGAAACCGCTCGGCGTTATACGTAATGGTGATGATGGAGACGGTGGGCATAGTTTAATAAGTGAATGATAGAGTGATAGAATGAGTGAATAGCTGGCGCACCCTGTATTCAATCATTCAATCACTCTATCATTCAGCATTTTCTGGTACAAATTAATATGTTGCCTGGCCACAACGTCTTCAGAAAAGCGTATTTCGGCAGATTGACGGGCGTTTTGGCGTAAAATCTGCGGGTTTGGATGCGTTAAGATAAAGGCCAGCCCATCGGCGAGTTGCTGTGCTGAACCTATGTCGGCAAGATAGCCATTTTGCTCATGGTCAATCATTTCGGGAATGCCACCAGTGCGAAAGCCCACTACGGGCGTGCCGCAGGCCATTGCTTCGATAACCGTGTTGGGCAGGTTATCTTCCAGCGAAGGTACCACCATCACATCGGCTGCATTGTAGGCTGCTACAATGTCATCTTCGGTAGTTAGCAAGCCGAGGTGTTGGATAGGGTAGGGCAGCGCATCGAACAGATATGAACGGCCTTTACCGAACACCAGAATTTCGGGTGTCAGGGTGGGGTGTTGCTGGTTTAGCAGCGTTAACGCTTCGGCAAAACAGGCAAACCCTTTGCGCGAATCGGTCACGTTGGCGCTGCCGAACAACAGCCGGGAACGCCCCGTGCCGGACAGGTTTAAGTGTTCGTTAGCCTCGGCCCGGTCGACCGGGCAAAACGTCTGCTGGTCGATAGCGTAGGGAATAACCGTGAATGGAAAGTCGTGCAGCAATGCACTGCGCCGGGCTTCGTCGGCTAACCAGCGGCTCGGTGGCGTAAAATGCACCTTTGCGTTGGTGAAGAGCCTTATTTTCTGCTCAAAAACCTTGTTGGATAAGTCATGCCTGCCCGGCTTTTTCAGATATGGACACTGGCGGCAGTGACGTAAAAAATGGTCGCAGCCGCGCGCGTAGTGGCACCCACCCGTAAAAGCCCACTGGTCATGCAGTGTCCAGACGATGGGCTTGCCTAACTCGAACAGCGAACGCAGGCCATCGAGCGATAAAAAGCCAAAATTTATCCAGTGAAGGTGCAGCACATCGGCTTGCTGAATGGCTGGGTGAAAATTAAGATTGGCCCCGAACTTAGCGGGCGAAAACTGAAACCGCACCGAATAATGACGTTCGTGCGGCAGGAAGTACAATCGCTCAGCTACAAATCGGCCGAAAGCGGTTTGCTCAGCCAGAAAGTTGTTAGCTAAATACACCACACCCGGCGCAGGTCGGTGGGTTTCAAGCCGCTTTGGTGTGCCAACGAGCAATGTGCTGTCAACACTGGCGTCTGCCCAAATCTGCTTTTGCAGGGCACGGTGGAGCCGATTGGCCGCCACGGCCGCCCCGCCAAACAAGTGGTAGGTACTTAAGTGGGTAACTCTCACCGCCCAACGAGTTTATCGAATTTTTTAACAACTTCAGGCCAGAAGCCCAGCCCGAATACGCGCCCCCAAACCCGCCGACGGGAATAGTGTTCCATCTCAGCGAAAATTGGGTCAGAAAACCGGCCTTTTGCTTTCTGGGTCAGAATGAGTGCAAAGCCATGTTGCCTGAGTGTTGTGGCAAATACCCAGCCCAACAACAGGTTTCGCTGCGTGAGCGTGGCTTCGTCGGCAAACCGATTGAGGTAGGTCATTTCGCCCCATACCGCGCTGTTTTTCAGCGAAAAAAGAACGAATTTTTTCAGCAGCGGCTGATTGGTGAAGCTATCCAGCAACGCGGGCGTAATGCGGGGTGAACCCTTCGGCAGCAGTTCGGCCAGCCAGTGACTGCCCGTTTCTTCCATAAATTGCAGGACCTGATACAATTTGTCCTCACCGTCATAAATTGATGCAATACCCGGCTCAAATTCGGCCGTGAGCACGCGTTGGGTGCGGCTGTTTCCGAGGTTGCGAAAGAGCCGGAGGTCGGTTCCCTGCGAGTCGGTTTTGAACCAGTCCACCTGCTCAATGTTCAGGCTGTCGAGCGTGGACCGAAGGCTGCGCGTTTTCAGTTGAACGATTTTAATTGGTTCAAACTTGGGCGCAAACGCATATTCCTGAATTAAATCGGGCCGGGGGCGTAATAAGCTGGAGCAATGGGGCGATGCGGTGAGGTAAAAATCAGTCGTCTCGGTTTCCAGAACGGCTGCTTCGACTCCCGTAACGATGTGGTTAAAGGTATAAAGCCTCTGAAAGTGGCTGGACTCGCTTTCGACGTAGCCAAAGTCGCGGTCGTCGGCGTCGAATGCAATGCAAACGGCGTATTTGGCAAATGCCTTCCAGCGGCCATGTAATTGCCCCGACGCACCAATGTCCACCAGCACCGGCGGCTCAGTCTGGAACTCAGGGCGGGAAAGAATTTTGTCAATCATTAGCGGTTGGTTGGTGGAGTAGTTGATTGGTTGATTGATTAGCCTTCTTCACTTATTCCACTCACTTTCCCAATCAACTAATCAACTACTCCACTATTTTCGGTATGCAAAGATATTCAATTGCAGGTCCATGCTATCGTTGCCTTTGTAACGACGATTGATCAACGGCGCGTGGCGATACTGACTGGTGTTGATGTAATACCGGAACCCACTCTGCTCCAGTACTTTTACTACGTCGGCCAGCGCTTGCGGATGGTCGAGGTACGCATGAAATTCAACGAACAGGTTTTGAACGGGGGTCAGGGCGTCGCGGCAGTCGGTCAGCACGGCAATTTCGGCCCCTTCGATGTCCATTTTGAGCATATCGATGCGGGTTTCGCGCAACAGCACGTCGTGCAGCCGGACGGAGGGGACTAATTTTCGGTCGATTTGCGAGAAGATCGATGCCGAATCGGCCTGGTCGCTGCCAAACCAAATGCCTTCGTTGTTCGTCCAGACGGCTTTGGTCACGACCTCCACGCCCAAAATCCGGTTCTTCCGCAAGTTCTCCTGTAGCATCGCACTGATGTGTGCATCAGCTTCAAACGCCACGATGCGGGCGGTAGGATACATCTGCCGGAAATAGACGACGCTCGTGCCGATGTTGGTGCCGCAGTCGAAAATTACCGGTGTTGGGCTGGTGGTCTCGAATCGATAAAACTCGTCCACAAAAATCTCCCGATACTGCCAGATGAACGACAGGGCATCGGGCACCCGAAACCGATACCGTCCAAACGTAACCTCAACCGGCTGGTTGCGGGGTTTGCCGCCGTAACGCAGGGCTAAGCCCAACAACCGCCGACCGTTAGCCGAGCGCAGCAGTCGGGCGGTTTCGGTAAATAAAAATCGAAAAACCCACATGGTTTAGTAACTGAGTGGCTTTTATCAGGCTGACGCAGGAAGCATATGAAAGCTTCATGACTTGCGTTTAAGGAAAATTCAAGATGCTTCCTGCGTCAGCCTGATAAAAAAATATTTATAAAAAACGTTCTTTCAACCCGGCCACCGTCTGGTTAATATCCGACGACAGATTTAACGCTAAAACCGAACTACCAAATAGCCCCGTAATTAACGTCGACCGCCAGGCTATATCCAGAATGAACCGCCATGTTGGTGCGTCGTCCTGCGGATACGGAAGTTGCACGGATACCCACCACACACTGAGTGCCAGGATGATAACTACAGCATTTCGCCAGGTAAACGGCTGCATCCGAAACGCAAAACCGACAAAGAGCGTCCGGGCGAAGTTATACAGAAATATGGCCAGCGCGGCCCCAATGGCGGCTCCATTAATGCCAAAACGGGGTATTAGATAGAGATTGGCGGCAATGGTAATGAATATGAGGGCGACAAAAAACAATGAGTCGTATGTATAGTAGCGCGACGTGTTCAGAATGATGCCGTTTACGCCGGTTGCCATGTCGATTAGTTTGCCCAGTCCCAGCCACAAAATCACGTAATAGCCTGCTTCGTAGTTCTGGGGTAGAAAGCGGAATACAGTTGGCAGATTAGCGGCTACGCCGACAAAGACCAAACAGCCGGCAATGAGTTGATTCAGACAGCTTTTTCGGTAGATACTGGCAATGTTTTTCAGGTCATTTGTTTTCCACGACTCGGCAATGAGCGTACCCGAAACTTTATAGAGGGCTGTTGCTGGAATGGCAATTACCGTGGCAAAATAGGAAGCTGTTCCGTAAATACCGGTATCGCCCAATCCCTGTTTACTGTTAATCATCACTTTATCAATCACCAGCACGATTTGCGACGAAAGCGCCGAAGTAAGCGTCAGTCCCGCGTAGCGCATCAGGTTACGGCGGAATTCGGCGTTGACTGACACAAACCTGCGGCTGAAAAACAAGGCTTCGTCGCGGGCAACGCTGGCAATCATGAGCACCAGCGGCACAACGAATGCCAGCAGCCAAACGCCCAGAAATTGCGGAAACGTGACCCAGCCGAGCCAGTACAAGCCACCCGCCACCAAAACCAACAGCCGTTGAACGAATTGCTGCAAAATCGTTCCCGTTACGGGGTCGTAGAGTAAACGGGCGTAGTTGTCAAAGACGGTGAAGTAGACGGTGAAAAATGTTAAGGGGATAAGAAGGTAATAATATTGGACAAACAACGCCGACTCTTCCTGATACAACTCAACAATCCAGGGTCGCGCCAGCCACATCGCCAGTACGCACAAACTAAAGCCGATGAGCGTAGTCAGGCTTGCAATAATCAGGTAGCCGTTATGTTGCCGGTTGGCATTGCGGAAGTACGGAAAATACCGTCCGCCCGCCCCGTTCAGGCCTAAATTTGATGCCTGCGCCAGTACCTGCGCCAGCGAAATCAGCAAGGTCAACAGGCCAACCTGCACCTCACTAAATAAGTTTGGGAAAAAGATACCCTGCGTCAAAAATCCAACGCCTACGCCCGCGTAGGCGTAAATCGAACTCTGAATCGTTTGCCGTTTAATGATACCCATTTGCGAGAATGTGCGAATGCGAGAATGAGCGAATGCGTGAATAGCTGATGCCGGAGGTATTCACTCATTCGCTCATTCGCTCATTCGCAATTAGATTCCACTGCAAGGCTGTGCCTGCGGGGATGGTAGTCGTGGCGGTTTTGCCAATGATGTCGTCGTAGTAGCGGGTGTGCAAACCGTTGGCCGGGCGGATGCTGCGGACGGTATCGGGCGTGAACAAGTCGCCCGCTTTCATATCGCGTACTACGTATAACGACCGTTTAAATTGCAGGCTTTTTGCTTCTTTTGGGGTGAGCGTGTAACTAACCTGTCCCATGGCCAGCCAGGCCCGCTCGGTTTCGATAACGAGGTTTTTTAATTCATCGGGTTCCAGTGAGAAGGCCGAATCGACGCCCCCATCGGCCCGGCGCAGGGTAACATGTTTTTCAAGTACGACCGCGCCTAAGGCTACTGCCGCCACAGCCGCGCCAATGCCCATTGTGTGGTCAGACAGGCCCACCAGCACATCGAACAACTGCCGCATGTGCGGAATGGTGAGCAGATTGGTGGTTTCGGGGGTGGCGGGATACGTGCTTGTGCATTTCAGCAGCACCAGGTCGTTGCAGCCATTGGTCCGCAGGATTTTTACCGATTCATCCAGGTCGGCAACGGAAGCAACGCCGGTGCTCATAATGATCGGTTTACCCGTTTGCGCTACTTTTTTGAGCAGAATATGGTCGGTGTTTTCAAACGAGGCAATCTTGTATAACGGTACGTTGAGCGACTCCAGAAAATCGACCGCCGTAGTGTCGAAAGGAGAACTGAAGGCCAGCATACCCCGCTTTTTGGCGTGATCGAAAATCGGTTTGTGCCACTCCCAGGGGGTATAGGCTTCGGCGTAGAGTTTATACAGATTCTTATCGGCCCAAAGTGATTTGGCATCGCGAATGTAAAACTCCTCCGAGGCCCCATTAAACGTAATCGTATCTGGCGTATAGGTTTGAAGTTTGAGCGCGTGGGCACCGGCATCAGCTACGGCATCCACAATTTCCAGTGCGCGGTTGAGCGACTGGTTGTGGTTGCCCGACATTTCGGCGATAACAAAAGGCCGATGCGCCGGGCTGATGGTATACTGGGCAACCTGAATGGGTTGGGTACTGATCATTGACTGTTGACGTAAAGCAAACATGGCCTATCGTAGCTCACCGTGGCCTGGCTGGAAACCCCAAATTTACCGCATTCGCCCGACAATCTGAAACCAGCTTGCTCGAAGGCCCGCACTGAGGCCTGATTATCGGGTTTGATGTAGGCATGAATTGTAACCACGCCCCAGCGTTTCCGACAACTCGCACAACCCAACTGAATGAGTTGAGCGGCTAATCCTTGCCCTCGGTGTTTGGCGTCAACAGCGATACCAATGATGATTTCGTCGGGCATATCGGCTATTGGTGCCCGTTCAAAACGCACTTGCCCAACCGGTTGCCCGGCTTCATTGGAAAACAGAAGGAGCAACGAATTAGGGTCCGCTATTTTTCGTGTAAACCAGGCTGTGTGCGTCTCTAAGGAAATTAAATCCGAATGGAACGACTGGTGCCGCGTCTCAGGGTCGTTGGCCCACTCGAAATACAGCCGGGCATCGGCGGGTTGGGCGGTGCGATAAGTAAGCATGGTTGTTCGTGCAAACGTCTGACCGAATTACGCACTTAATTGGCGAAATAACGCGCGAAATCGTTCGGGTGAGCGACCATCAAAAAATCGACGCTGGTTGACCAACGTTTCGGTTACCGTATCCGATGAGAATTGAAACAGCATAATCTCCAGTTTCAGCGCCGTTTGTAACTCCATCGAAGGGCTTAAACGGCTCAATAGCCTGGGGAAATTGACCGAAATAGCCAGTTTTTCTTCTGACAGAAACTGCGCTAATCGAGCCTGATTATCAGCCGTGACGACGGCAATCAGGGGTCGATTTACGGCGCAGACTTCGTAGGCAATTGTGCTACAGGCCGTAATAGCCAGACTGCATTGCTGGATTTCATCCACCATTTGGCGGGCGGTTAAATTTTGCAGAATCGCCAGGTTCGGAAGTTGCTTTTGAAAGGCGTCGATAGCGGCCCGGTCGGGATGGAACGGCCCCAGAACAACGTGGACCGGTAACGAAATGCCAGCCTCCTGAATGGCTTCGAGTACCTGCAACGAGGTATTGAACAGATCGCCACCACCCATACTGACAAAAATTGGTCCGGCCTGGCTTGGCCCGGTGGCTGGCAGGCTGGGCCGTAAAAATTCCGGGCGTAACAGGGCGTAGTGCGGGCCTAAGCAAAATTGGGTATAGGCTGCCGCTTTATAAGCCGTTTCGGATACTCCGCCTGCATGGTTGATAACCACATCGGCCACCTGATACGCACGACTTAAATCATCAATATAAATCAGTTTCCGGGCGTGCGACCGAATTTCCTCCTGATAGAGCGCGTCGAACGAATAGCCATCAAGTACAACGAGTTCATCCGGCTCTATCAGCGATAAGAACCCTGCCCTGCTATCCGAATCGGTAAGTTTACTAACCGACACGCCCTGCTCATTAAGCAGTGAGCAAACCTCCGGGGCTGGCTCAACGAGCGCGAACCGCATCGAAAAGCTACCTTTTAGCATATTGGCCAGAGCCAGACAACGCATAACATGCCCCAGGCCAATTTCGGCGTTGCCATCGGCCCGGAAGAGGAGTTTGTTCATATAGAATGATGAATGATGAATGATGAATGATGAATGATGAATGATGAATGATGAATGCAGTAACGGCACCTTCATCATTCATCATTCATCATTCTGAATTTCATCTCCGCCATTTGCCAATCCATCTCCGTATCGATATCATGTGCCTCCATTTCGGAGACGACGATGCCACCCGAATTATCGGTAATCAGGCGGTGAGTTCGTTGAAAGGCATTTATACTAAAAAAATAAAATTGCCCGGCATCGTGGTAAGCTGGTTCCAAATCCTGTGAGCGCGTCAGAGCGTACTCGGGCTGGAACCACTCCACTTTCGCGTCGCGCAGCAGCACGGCCCGCTGAATGGGAAAACTGAATTGCTGCACAGGGTACACCGTGTCGAATTGTTTTTCGGTCAGGGTTGACAAAGCCTTGTGCAGCAGGTCGGGCGTGACGAAGGGCGCGGTAGGATAGAGGCAGCAGGCGTAGTCGAAGACCTGATTCTGTTGTTTGTATTGAGCCAATACGTCGGTCAGAACATCGGCGGTAGTTGCCACATCATTCGATGTTTCGGCCCGGCGAAGAAACGGCACCGACGCGCCATAGTGTCGGGCCGTTTCGGCAATTTCGGCATCATCTGTCGACACCATCACCTCGCTGAACAAGCCCGACTGCAAAGCCGCGTCGATGACGTAGGCAATTATAGGCTTGCCCAGAAACGGGCGGATATTTTTGCGCGGAATGCGCTTGCTGCCGCCCCGCGCTGTTATGATGGCTACGTTGCTCATCCGCCCACGAATTGCGTTACAGCGTCAATCACATAGGCTTGTTCAGCATCAGTCAGCGTCGGAAACATAGGCAGGCTCAGACAGCGGGCATAATAGCGTTCGGCATTGGGGAAGTTGCCCGGTTTCCAGCCGAGCTGCTGGTAATAAGGCATCAAATGGACGGGAATGTAATGTACCTGCGCCATGATGTTCTTCGTCCGCAAAAAATCATACAGCCCTTTGCGGTCATCTACCTGAATCACATACAGGTGATAGGCATGGATCACGCCAGCGGGTGGAACCAGGATGGTTACTGAAGTCCCGCCAAACGCTTCGTCGTAACGTTTGGCAATTTCCTGCCGACGAACCAGCATGGCATCAACGCGGCTCAACTGACTCATTCCCAGCGCGGCCTGCATGTCGGTCAGGCGGTAATTGTAACCTAACTCCTGCAATTCCATGTACCAGCCCCCGCGCTCAGGTTCACCCGCATACGGCTCAGTAAACTCGGCGGGTTTGTTGGTGATGCCATGCGTGCGAAGCCGCAGCAAGTGGTTGTAAAGCCGCTCGTTGTTGGTAGTAATCATGCCGCCCTCACCAGCCGCAATGTGCTTGACGGGGTGAAAACTGAAAATAGCTAAGTCCGCCAGTGACCCATCGCCACACCGGTGTTCGTTGCCTGCCGAATCTGGAAACGACCCGCCCGGTGAGTGACAACTGTCTTCCAGGAGCCACAGCCCGTATTCGTCGGCCAGGTCGCGAAAGGCAGCCATATCGGCCGGGTAGCCCGCAAAATCAACCGGAATAATGCCCGAAAAATAACCTTTTGGCTGTTTTTCTACTAAAGCCCGTACCGCATTGACGTCGAGCAGAGCCGTTTGAGGGTCGATGTCGGCAAAATAAACCTCCCCCCCGCAGTAGCGAACGCAGTTGGCCGACGCCGAAAACGTGATGGGCGTAGTGATGACCCGCTTACTCCGGAGCGCCGGACCGTTCGTGACGCCCAGCGCCATGCAGCACAAATGCAGAGCCGCCGTACCATTCGCCACGGCAACCGCATACTGACAGCCGATATAGCTGGCAAAAGCGGCCTCAAACGCGCCAATATGCGGCCCCTGCGTCAGGTAGGGGCCTCGAAGCACTTCGGCAACGGCGGCAATATCCTCGTCGGTAATGTGCTGCCGACCGTATGGAATTCTATTAAATAGGTTCACTGACTCCATCAATTATTTGGTCTGCTCGGATGATAGGTAGATAGCATTTAGCTAAACCAGTACCAGCAGTTTTTGCAAATAAAATACCTCGAATTGTAGGTGTAATTATATCAAGTAGAAAGCGAGCAAGATTTTTGTCAAATATATATTTTTCGTTCTCGGACCTAAAATTCTCTTCAAAGTTGTCAATATAAAATGTCATTTCATTTAAGTACCTTAAAACTAATAAAGCATTTTCTGTTTCATAACCTTGAACATATTTAACTTCAGTTATTAAGGTAACTGTTTTTGAATGCCCATCGGCAACCATATCCTTTCCTTCGATTTGTATACTAAGTTGCGATAGGTTTATATTATCAGAAGCGTGTAAGAAAAACTCTACATCACGAATAGATTCTATTCTTAAGTTGATATGCCCTTTCATAAAGTGATGTTATGCAGTGACTAATTCATGATCCTGATGACTTGAAAAAGGTAGATCCTGAATCTGATCACCTCGAATTATCTTCTTAAACACATACGGAGAATTATTTTCGTTTCTCTTCTCAGCAACAATGAATTCTTGTAAATCTGTATACTCAATTTGAGGCACCTTACCCACTGCCAGTGCCAAATCAACCAATTTACTAATCTTGTGGTCAAAATCACCATTGAGAATTTGAGACACATACCCTTTCGTAACACCAAGCTTTTCTGCCAGTTGTGTTCGTGACAGTTGATGTTCGGTCATGTAGTTTTCTATTTGATTAAATAAGTCAAGCTGAATCCTGGCTATCCAGTAGCCCCGACTGCTTACTAATTCGTCACGTGTCATTATTTACAAAGAGTTTAGATATTGCGCTTTCAATGACCTAAATCGTCTAAAATCTGCCTTCTGCGTTGTTTTCAACCCACCCAATATAATAATCTTACCATTTAGTTTTTATAGCGTACACGCGAAGGTGCTTCGATTTGGACTCGTATTCCTTAACAGATTCACCATCCGGTGTAATATCACGAAATTTTGTTTCACTCAATGATTGCCCATTCGCAGTATATTCCACATATAGCAAAAGCATTTGCAATTCGGTTAGATAACGCTCATGCTTTTGCTTAATCTCCTGCTCAAATAACTCTAACTGACCAACTCCATCAATCACCAACTCATCCAGTTCCTGTTTAGCGTGTACGGCTTCTACCTTCTTTAACGCAAATGTAGGCATAGAGGTTTAGTTACAGCTAAACAGTACGGATTAATTAAAAGCTACACCGTGAATTTCGCGTCAACGTGTTCGCGAATCTGTTCGCGCAGTTGCTCAACGTTAAGCCAGTCGGTGTTGGTGCCGGAGTTGTATTTGAACCCCATCTCGACCTGCCGCCCGTTGAATGCTTTCATGTAGTCGTCGACATTCCAGGTGGGCGTTGAGGGCGTAATGACGTAATATTTATCCGTCTCAACGGTATTCAGCGAGTCGGTTTCGGTAATCATTTCCTCGTGCAGTTTCTCACCCGGACGGATACCGACTAATTTCTGTTCGCAGGTGGGACCGATGGCTGTAGCCACATCGGTAATACGATACGATGGAATTTTGGGTACAAAAATTTCACCGCCCCACGCGTGTTCGAGCGCGTGAAACACCATTTCGACGCCTTCTTCGAGTGAGATGTTGAAGCGCGTCATGTCAGGGTGCGTAATGGGCAGCACGCCGTCTTTGCGTTTGTCCAGAAAAAATGGCACCACCGACCCCCGCGAGCCAATCACGTTGCCATACCGAACGACCGAAAATCGTAAATCGCGGCTGCCTTTCATGTTGTTGGCCGCCACAAACAATTTATCGGAGCACAGTTTGGTGGCTCCATAGAGGTTGATAGGCGCGGCTGCTTTATCGGTCGAGAGGGCCACCACCCGCTGCACACCATTGTCTAAGGCGGCATTAATCACATTTTCGGCTCCGAAGACGTTGGTTTTAATGCACTCCATTGGGTTGTATTCGGCCGCCGGAACCTGTTTCAGGGCGGCTGCGTGGACAATGATGTCGATACCCTCGCAGGCGCGTTTGAGCCGCTCGCCGTCGCGCACATCGCCAATGAAAAACCGGATCGATTTGTGGGTTGAATGGGGGTAATGCTGCGCCATTTCGAACTGTTTCAGTTCGTCGCGCGAGTAGATCACTAAGCGTTTCAACGTCGGGTGCCGCTCGTACATCATCTCGACAAACTTCTTGCCGAAGGAACCGGTGCCGCCCGTAATTAAAATCGATTTGTTCGTTAAATCAAGCATAGGTCTCTGTTCGTCAATGAATACGACGGGTCATGGGTTATTTATTGGCTGGCTCAGTTTTTCCCGCTCAAAGGCGTCGATATAGCTTTTGGCGCTGGCGTTTAAAAGTTTAACGTGCCGATGGTCGGCGTAGTCGCGTAAAACTTCGTACCCCCGAAATACTTTGTGTAAGGATAAAAACTGCGAAGCCATCGAAAAGGTGCGCTGCCGTTTTGCATCGGAATAAACCGGCTGGTGGGTTATATCTTTCGGCTTGTCGTAAAAATGAATCTGCTTGATTAACAGTTGGTTCTGGTCATTGAGTCGAATTTGCTCGTGCCAGGACGTATCGGCTCCGAACAGATAAATTCGCTCGAATTTCCGGTTAATCATCAGCGTTAGAGCGGCAATGATGACCGTCTGCGCCTGTGGCATGCCTAAGCCGTTGGCATAGAGCCAGTAGGTTAACCAGCGAAATCCGCGAACAACCGTATAGTTAAAATACACAACAGTAATCTGCGGATTCCCCTGCTCAATTTTTTGGAGTAGATACGAGCCTTTGGCAAAATGAGGAACGTAGAGTGTCATGGGCCAGTTGACCCGTTCAAGGAAAATCGACAGGGTTTGGCGGATGTCGTTACGGTCGGTGGTTTGTTCTGTAAAAACAAAATAGTTCGGGTCCGAAATGACGTAATTCTGCGGACGTAAGCGTGGAAAGACATCAGCATGGGCGAAATTATTGACGCAGACGATTTCGGTTTGCCGAATAAAATCGAACTGGTCGGTTAGCGACTCGCTCAGGGATGGCCCATTACCCAACACGGAGCAAACGGGTAATTGCCGGGCGGGCAATCGAGTACTATATCGCCCACGAATTGCCACTTTCAGCAGCGACACGACTGACGTGAACAACTCGTTCAGAAATTGACTAAGTGCATTAAAACCAGCTTCAATCATGCAATCGGCACAAGAGAGGTGCCTTTATTTCTACAAAATAACGAAGAAAATAGCAGACCGAAGAACTATAGACAGGATTACAGGATGAACAGGATTTAATCGCTAAAAATCCTGTCGAAAGAATTACAGCGTCTTCTCGAAAACCAGCTTCGGAGATTCCTGTGCGCCCAGGTTGCGCTTGAACCGAATCAGGCCTGGTTTGGGTTGGCGGTTGCTATCGAGCGATACGCCCAAATCGAGCAGTTGAATGCGTTGCTGCTAGCAGTAGGTAAATAAGCCGTCGATAAGCATCACCATCGGGCTGAACGTGCTGTAGGCAGGATATGATACGGGCAGGAAGTTGTATAAAATATCGTTACGGACGCGAACGGTCACAGCCAGCGCGGTCAGACTGGGGCCGTCCTTCACCACGAAAACAAGGAACTTAGCCGGGAAGCGATCCAGCAAACGAATCAGGTGTTTTGGCTCGATAGTGAACCGATAGCCCTTCTGTTGGTAGACCTCCTCAATAAACTTCAGTACCTCGCCTATAGGGGGCGTTTGCCAGTGCATAAACTGAAAGCCAGACTTTTGGCATTTGCGAAGCCGCCGTTGTTCGGACGGTGCAATCTGGCTCACAAATGATCCATCGGAAATGGGCAAAAAGAAGGTCGGGTTCGTTTGACTTACCCGAAACCCATGCTCAGTCAGGATTGCCGCCAATCGCTGTGCTTGTTTAGGGGCGTAACAATCTGGATAATTGACAAGCCGAAGCAGGGTAGCACCGGCACAACGCGTTTCCTCAATCAGTCGGATAATATACGCATCGAGCACTTGATTGGGCAGGGTTTCGGCAAATTCGATGGAGCCGAACGGAGCTGCCTTGGGACTAAGAGCCTCCGGCGACTGGATAAAAAAAGCACAGCGGCCTTCAGATTTCCCGGTACGTTGGTTCAGCGCAGTGAGCAATCGAAACCGACCCCCGCGCTGTTGGCGGAGGTGCTCGTTCTCATTGAAGAAAAAACCGTTTTGACAGAACGCAGGAATATCGGAACTTTGTGGATTGTCCTGAAGCAGAATAGTATACCTGTCCATGCACCGAATAGATCATCAGTCCTGATGACGTTGTGGACAGGGGGAAAGTAACGTGCCAACGTAAGAAGTATGCTGGCTACCTATTCATATAAAGCCAACACCTATGGAAACAAGCGCTGCCCCGGTACGTACCAATGAACAAAGTTCATGCCGAAGTACGCTTAGAGCGGGTTGGCTGCTGCTTTTTCTACTTGGTTCTTGCGCCCTGCGTGCCCAAACGGCTGCCTGCCCCACCATTACAACTACCGACCTTACAACGATAACAATCACGACAGGGCAACGTGTTGATAGCCTTCAGGTTAACACAACGGCTGTTGATCCCGACAAGATTGAATTTGTTCGGTTCGATACGCTCTATGCGAATCCGTATCAGGGTGAGAATGGCGTGCATTTAGGCGAGATTGATCCCGTTGATGGGCTTGCCACACAGCGGCAGGTAGCTTTTCCAGCCAATACGGGAAACACGGATCGGCTCTATTATATCTACGCCTGTTTGAAGCCCGAACCGACCAACCCGAACTGTATTCCGTTTGCGCTACTTATCGTAACGGTGCGGCCCATACCCGGCTGCCCGCCCCCAACGTGCGTGCCGATAACGGTCCGAAAAATAAAGAGTAGAGGGAAGGTTTTATGAGTTAATTTTTCAGGATATAGGTTTTCGTCGACTCAACTGGCTGTAAACCAATTGGATAATCCCATCTTTCAGCCCTAAGTCGGGTACAATAATTTTAGTTGCCCTCGCCCATTGCATAACCGATATGTAGATGTCGGCGGCTGGTACAATCACATCGGCACGGTCGGCGTTCAGGCGGAGTTTGTTGATGCGATCCTCCTGGCTGAAGGACGAAATATAATCGCGGATACGCTGGATTTCAGGCCGGGTTGTTTCTAAGTCGTCGGTTTTGGCCGCCAGATTAAACAACTTACTGATGTTGCCGCCTGTGCCAACGGCAATCACTTCCTGCGACGAATCGACGTTTTCTTCAACCCAATCCTCAATTTTTCGCCAGGCTCCTTTGGTTTCTTTCCCTTCCAGCAACCGCACTGAGCCAATTTTAAAGGATTTGGAATTGATTTTCTGACGCTTTACGTATACGTTCAGTTCGGTGCTGCCTCCGCCCACATCGATGTGCAGAAACTGCCGGTCGTCGATGGCCTGCACCACGACATTGTTGATTAATTCACCCTCTTTACTGCCATCGATGATATGAATTTTTATGCCAGTAAGGCTCTCGATTCGTTTAGCAACCTCGTGGCCATTCGATGATTCGCGCATGGCCGATGTGGCACAGGCCATGTACTCTTCAACTTCGTGCAGCTCCATCAACAGTTTATAAACCTGCATGAGTTTAGTTGTGCGGGCTTCACTTTCGGGGGTTAGTTCGCCAAAATTAAAGACATCGTGGCCCAGCCGAAGTGGGAACCGCACGTATTCAACGCGCTTGAAACTCACGATGTTGTCATTGTGCAGAACCGTCGAAATTTGCAGACGGGCTGCATTTGAACCGATATCAATAGCTGCCAGTTTCATTGTTGTCAAAAAGTAAAAGAGCGAAAGCCGTCTGGTGTTTTTTTGTTCGTTCACGCACTGCGGGCGGCCCTATCGCTCGTTCACTTATTTAGTAATTAATCTAAGTCGGACCAAAGGTAAGAGGACAGAGCTTATGAATGTAGTTTCAGGAATAGACCGATTGGTTTTTATGAAATGGATTCAATTCAGCTAATTTAAGTTTCTGAGTATTCGTCTACTACTGGCATTGTATAAATTTTTTATTGACCGTAACGGTAACTTTTTGTAAAAAATACGTTTAAGGCATAATTTAGCTTACCTATCTGTTCTTTTCAGAACCGGTTTCTTACTTAAAGGAGTGATAATACATCAAAACAAGTGACAAAGGCAAACCTGATAGCCTAAATTAATTCGCACCCATACCCGTTAAGAGTTAGCATCCAGCGTATGAAAAGCAATATCAAGAGACGTCGTAAAGCGTGGATTGGAAATGTATTTTTAGCATTGATAAGCTTCATTTTCACGGGATTAGCACTGGAGGGCGCCTGTGCATTGATTCTGCAGTGGCGCAACCATGGCCGTTCACAAGGCAATAAAGCCCCTGAATCGGTGATGAAACCCGTTCCATTAAATCTCATACATCAGGTTAACATAGGCATGAGTCGACCGGCTCCCGGCTCTTATAAACTACTGTATGCAGCTAAACTCCAGCCGCCAATAGCCGGACAGGACATTTCAGCCGGAAAAACTGTACCAGTCTCGTATCACATAGATAGTTTATCCCGTCGGTATACACCCTTCGATCGAACGCAGGCTAACGGCAAATATGCCTTATTTTTGGGTTGCTCCTTTACGTATGGGGAGGCTGTATCTGATTCGGGAACCTTACCTTATTTTTTTGGTAAACAGAGCGGCTACCGACCCTATAATTATGGGGTATCGGGGCATTCGCCCTCCCATATGCTGGGGCTTCTACAAACAAACAACCTGAGGAAAGAAGTGACCGAAAAAAATGGCATCGCTTTCTATACCTATATCGACGATCACATAGCCCGGGTATTGCCCACAACACGGTGGATAAATAATTCGGACGGGTATCTGCCCTGGGTCAATCCGGTTAGCCTGGCGGTGGAAGGGTCGTATGCTCAAAAACACCCCATTCGCACAAAGCTGGTTCGGTGGATGTATAAGAGTAATGTTGTCAATTTATTTAACATTAACTTTCCTAATCAGTACAACACAGACCATTACCGTCATTTTGTCGACGTTGTCCAAAAGTCAAGAGAACTGTATCAGCAACAGTTCGGTAATGATAACTTTTATGTGGTTATTTTTCCGGCTTATCCCCTGAAGCCGGAGTTGCGCCAACTATTTGACCAGGCTCATCTGAAACTAATTGATTATTCAGACCTGGTTATCTGGCAAACTGCTTATGATGGAATGCATCCGAATAGTGACGCTTATCGGCTGGTTGCCGAAAAATTAGCCGAAGATGTACCCGTCAGCATACCCATAGCCCGTCTGTATAAGCCCTGATCGACATTGGGCCGCTGGTAATTCCAATCAACATTTATAGACGGCTGCGTGAACGAATTGCGATGGTTGCGACCGCCCGTTTAACAATTCGTTCATGTAACCGGGCAGATAACCTTGTTTTCCCGGCTACGTGTATCAACTCCCGGCCTTCGACTGACCGGTGAGTAAGGCAAACCGGCGTTTGTATTACGTTTGCCAGAAAAAAACGTTACTTTTGCCCCCTGTTTGACAAGTACCATTATTCATGACCATATTAGGTATCTCGGCTTTCTACCACGATTCGGCAGCCGCGTTGATTGAAGACGGACGCATTATTGCGGCTGCTCAGGAAGAGCGGTTCACCCGTAAAAAGCACGATCCGGGGTTCCCCGCCGAAGCCATCAAATATTGCCTTCAATACAGTGGCGCTGACTTAAATACGTTAGACGCTATCGTTTTCTACGACAAACCGCTGCTTAAATTTGAGCGGCTACTGGAAACCTATTATGCCTTTGCGCCAAAGGGCATTCGGTCGTTCCTGATGTCGATTCCGGTCTGGCTGAAAGAGAAATTATTTCTAAAGCGGCTCATTCGGGAAGAACTCGAGAAGTTAGGCTACAAGTCGGCCAGTAAAGTCAAATTGCTTTTTCCCGAGCACCACCTCTCACATGGGGCCAGTGCCTTCTACCCGTCGCCCTACGAGCGGGCGGCTATCCTGACCATCGACGGCGTGGGCGAGTGGGCTACAGCCTCCATTGGGTTGGGCGAAGGGAAAGACATCTCGATTCTGAAAGAACTCCGGTTCCCCCACTCGCTGGGCCTATTGTATTCGGCGTTCACCTATTTTCTGGGCTTTCGGGTCAACTCGGGCGAGTATAAACTGATGGGCCTGGCGCCGTATGGCGACCCGAATTCGCCGGATGTAGCCCGCTACATGACAACCATTAAGGAAAAACTGGCCGACCTGCGGCCTGATGGCTCTGTTTGGCTGGATCAGGATTATTTCGATTATGCCGCCGGGCTGAAGATGGTGAACGAAGACAAATGGGCCGAGCTGTTTGGTTTTCCGAAACGCCAGCCCGAAGATGAATTGCAACCCCATCACTGCAACCTCGGTTTGGCCATCCAGTATCTCACCGAAGAAGTCGTGCTGAACATGGCCCGCGAGGCCAAACGCCTGACCAATGCCGATGCGCTGGTGCTGGCCGGGGGCGTTGCGCTTAACTGCGTATCGAACGGTAAACTCCAGGCTGCGGGTTTGTTCAAGGATATTTTTATTCAGCCGGCCGCCGGTGATGCAGGCGGGGCACTGGGCGCGGCTTTGGCGGCCTACCATATTTATTTTGGCAAAGAGCGCATCGTAACGACCGAGCGCGACGCCATGCGCGGTTCCTACTTAGGGCCAACGTTTTCTGACCTCGACGTTGAACTGATGGCTGTGAAATACAAGGCCGTTTCGACGCACTTTACAGATTTTGATGCCCTAAGTACCGAAACGGCCCGCTTGCTGGCTGCCGGAAATGTGGTGGGCTGGGTGCAGGGACGAATGGAGTTTGGGCCGCGTGCGCTGGGCGGACGCAGCATCCTGGGCGACCCGCGCAATGCCGAGATGCAGAAAAAACTGAACCTGAAAATCAAGTATCGGGAGTCGTTCCGGCCGTTTGCCCCGTCGGTTCTGGCCGAGGACTGCGCCGATTACTTCGACTATGATGGCATCTCTCCCTACATGCTGCTGGTGCATCCGGTAGCGCAGAAACGCCGGACCCCCGTACCGGCTGATTATGCCAGTTTTCCGCTGCGGGAGAAACTCTACTACCAACGGTCTGATCTGCCGTCGATTACGCACATCGATTATTCGGCCCGGATTCAAACCGTTCATAAAGACACCAACCCGCGGTATTATCAGTTGATCGACTCGTTTAAGAAGTTGACGGGCTATGGCGTCATTGTGAACACGAGTTTCAACGTGCGTGGTGAACCCATCGTTTCGACCCCCAACGATGCCTACCGGTGCTTCATGCGTACCGAGATGGACTATTTAGTTGTCGGCAACTACCTGTTCGACAAACGGCAACAACCCGAATGGCAGGAGAAAGATAACTGGAAAGAAGAATTTGTTTTAGACTAACGGTCCGTCTTCATGCAATCCAAACTCGTTTCCAGTGTGGTTCGGCTGTTGTTGCTGGGCTTTTTAGCTTTCTTTGTGTTCTATGGCGACCACTATGGGGTTAGCTTCGACATTCCCCACAAAGGCTTATTTGATAACATCTACGTTCGGCTGGTAAAGTGCTGCCTCTATCTGCTGATCAGTATTGAACTGCTCCGGCTGTACTACTACGGCATCGTTAAAAACCCGAAGCCGCCTAAACTGCTCGGTAATATAGCTACGCTATTGGTGCCCCTTCTTGTGTTGCTGGTGTTCATCGAAATGGGCTTTATGTTTGTTGCCCAGAGCCAGGAGGGCGGGCTTACCTTAGCCTCGAAAATCTGGTTCGAACGTTACTGGCCACCCATGACCGGCGATTACCGCGACGAACCCAAAACCGATACGACCGGCAAAAAGAAGGTCTTCATTGTGGGAGATTCCTACGCGGCAGGTCACGGGCTGAAATCTGTGCAGGAACGCTTTGGTAATGTGCTGGCCAACAAATTAGGGACAACTGAATACGTGACCTACAACCTCGGTATTTCGGGTTCCGACACGCGCGATGAATACGCCCGGCTGCTGAAGTTTGGCAAAACCCCCGACGTGCTGGTGCTTCAGTATTTCCCAAACGACATTGAAAAAGTAGCCCGCGATCATGGCCTGGTTCCGGCTGGATTTACCCCCTATTCCGATTTGCCCCGCGCTGTGCAGTCGTTGTTTATTAAGTCCTACCTACTCAATTATCTGTACTGGCAGTTCCCCCACGGAAATTTTACCCCCTTCGATGTCTACGTCCGTAAAGCATACGGCACACCGGCTATTATTAACGATCACCTGAGCGATCTTAACAAGTTCATAACCTACGCGCAGGAGCATAATGCCCGGCTTTATGTAGTTTTGTTCCCGTTTTCGCACAAACTAAAAGAAACAGCCGAGTACGTGAAACCCGTTGTCGACTTTTTTCGGCGTAACAAGGTGCCGATGCTGGACGCAGGTAAACTTATGAGCGATATTGACATCAAGGACCGGGTCGTCGGTCGCAATGATGGTCATGCCAGTGCGCTTGTGAATCAACGGGTAGGCGAGGGACTATTTAAACTTATGCAGTCGAATCCGGGCGTTGTTCAAACGGCCTCCGTTAAGTAAGTAAACTCAAATCAGACCAAAATATGGAATTTCTACAGGACATTTTCAAGTTTCTGAAGCAGCGTAAAAAGTGGTGGCTGGCCCCAATGATTATTTTATTATTGCTCATCGGCGTTCTGATTGTTATTGGTGGCGGGTCTGCCGTTGCTCCCTTTATCTATACATTATTTTAAGGCATGGACGTTACCGAAAAAGTAAAAGCCCAGTTAGTCATCGTGACGGGTCTGCTGGTATTGCATTTTGTGTTTAAATCGCCCTGGCTGCTCTACGCTGCCGTTGGAGTAGGTGTATTGAGCCTGGCCATTCCGGTTGCCGGCGATTTAATTGTAAAAGTCTGGTTCAAACTGGCCGAGGTACTGGGCAACATCAACGGCAAAATTATTCTGTCGGTTATGTTCTTCGTGTTTTTGTTCCCGATTGCGCTGCTTTACCGGATGACGGCTAAAAACCCGCTGTCTATCAAACGCACCAGCGATGCCTCGTTCTATACTGAACGAAACCATCTCTACACAAAAGAAGATTTGGAACAAACCTGGTAGGAAAGCCTACACAAATTGATTTAGGGCGTACCACTTTTCGGTATGCCCTTTTTTTGCGTATTTTTGTGACAGCTTATCCAGAAAGACGGAGGGAACGGACCCGATGATGTCTTGGCAACCAACCCACCCAGCGGAACTGGTGCCAATTTCCTCCCGGAATAACCGGGACAGATAAGATCAGCGGCCTGCTGCCTGTCTTTTGCTGATAAGCCTTTTGTCTTTTTGGACTTTTTTAAGCGTAGCCGTTGTTGGTCTTCCTAACAACTGTGCATTCTACAACTGCTTTTGAAAACGATAGCCGAACTTCTCCGCGAACGAATCCTCGTCCTTGATGGTGCGATGGGTACCATGATTCAACGGTATAACCTGACCGATGCCGATTATCGGGGTGAACGTTTCAAGGACTTTCCACACGACATAAAAGGCAACAATGATTTGTTGTCGATTACCAAACCAGCGGTTATTCAGGAAATTCACCGGCAATATCTCGACGCTGGTGCCGATATTATCGAAACCAATACCTTCAGCAGTACGACCGTGGCTATGGCCGATTACTACATGGAGGATTTGGTGTATGAACTGAACTACGAATCAGCGAAGATTGCGAAAGCCGTTGCCGACGACATGACGCGCCAAACTCCCGGCAAGCCGCGCTTTGTGGCCGGGGCGATGGGGCCAACCAACCGGCTGGCCTCCATGTCGCCCGATGTGAATAATCCGGGATACCGTGCCATTACGTTCGACCAGTTAGTTGAAGCGTTCTACACACAGGTAAGCGGCCTGGTCGAAGGCGGAGCCGATTTACTGCTCATCGAAACCATCACCGATACGCTCAACGCCAAAGCGGCTCTGTTTGCCATTGACCGCTATTTTGCCGAAAAAGGGCAGGAGCCGCTGCCGATTATGGTGTCGGGTACCATCACCGACGCATCGGGCCGGACGTTGTCGGGGCAAACGACCGAAGCTTTTTTATATTCCGTATCGCACCTGCCGCTTCTGAGCATTGGCCTGAACTGTGCGATGGGAGCCGAACTCCTGCGACCGTATGTGCAGACGCTGGCGAAAGAATCGCCCTTTTTCACGTCGGCGTATCCAAACGCGGGTCTGCCCAACGAGTTTGGCGAGTATGATCAGACGCCCGACGAAATGGCCGAGCAGGTGGAAGGGTTCATCCGCGATAGCTTCGTTAACATCGTCGGCGGTTGCTGCGGCTCCACCCCCGACCACATCCGCGCCATTGCTCAGGCTGCCGCTAAGTACCCGCCCCGGCAGTTGCCGCAACCCGAACCCTACCAGAAACTGAGTGGGCTGGAACCGCTGAAAATTACGGAGCAAACCAACTTTCTGAACGTTGGCGAACGTACCAACGTAACGGGTTCCAAGAAGTTTGCCCGGCTTATTAAAGAAGGAAACTACGACGAAGCCCTGAGCATTGCGCGGGGACAGGTCGAAGGCGGGGCGCAGGTGATCGACATTAACATGGACGAAGGCATGCTGGATTCGGTAGAGGCTATGACGACCTTTCTGAACCTGATTGCTGCCGAACCCGACATTGCCCGCGTACCCATCATGGTCGATTCCTCGAAGTGGGAAGTCATCGAAGCAGGCCTGAAGTGCGTGCAGGGCAAAGCCATTGTCAACTCCATCTCGCTCAAAGAAGGCGAAGAAGCGTTCATTGAGCGAGCACAACTCGTCAGGCGGTATGGCGCGGCTGCAGTCGTGATGGCGTTCGACGAAACCGGTCAGGCTGACTCCTACGAACGGCGGATTGAAATTTGCGAACGCGCCTATCGAATTCTGGTTGATAAAGTCAACTTTGCCCCGCAGGACATCATTTTCGACCCGAACATCCTGACCGTTGCCACAGGTATCGAAGAACACAATAATTACGCTGTTGACTTTATCAACGCGACGCGCTGGATTAAAGCCAACCTCCCGCTGGCCAAAGTGAGCGGGGGCGTGTCGAACATTTCCTTCAGCTTCCGGGGCAATGACGTGGTGCGCGAGGCTATGCACTCGGCGTTTCTGTATCACGCCATTCGCGCCGGTATGGACATGGGCATCGTGAACGCCGGGCAGTTGGAGGTGTATGACAGCATTCCCAAAGAGTTGCTGGAACGTTGCGAAGACGTGCTGCTCAACCGCCGGGACGACGCCACCGAACGCTTAGTTGATTTTGCCGAGACGGTGAAAGCGAAGGGGAAAGCCATTGTTCAGGATGAAAGCTGGCGGCTCGAACCCGTTCGCGAACGACTCAAGCACGCGCTGGTCAAAGGAATTACCGACTACATCGACCAGGACGTTGAAGAAATTCGGCAGCAGGTTGAGCGTCCTTTGCACGTGATTGAAGGGCCGTTGATGGATGGCATGAACATTGTTGGCGACTTATTTGGCGCGGGCAAAATGTTTCTGCCGCAGGTCGTGAAATCAGCGCGGGTAATGAAAAAAGCCGTGGCCTATCTAACCCCGTTCATCGAAGCCGAGAAAGATGGCACCGGGAGTTCGTCGGCCGGTAAGATTCTCCTGGCGACCGTTAAAGGCGATGTTCACGACATCGGTAAAAACATCGTTGGCGTGGTGCTGGGCTGTAATAACTACGAAATCATCGACCTCGGTGTGATGGTGCCAACCCAAAAAATCCTGGACGAAGCCCGCAAACACAATGTGGATATTATCGGGCTGAGTGGCCTGATTACGCCCTCGCTCGATGAAATGGTAGGCGTTGCGAAAGAGATGGAGCGGCAGGGTTTTACCCTTCCGCTGCTGATTGGGGGCGCAACGACATCGCGGATGCACACTGCTGTCAAGATTGATCCGCACTATTCAGGGCCGGTTGTGCATGTGTTAGACGCGAGCCGAAGCGTTCCCGTTGCCGGGCGGCTGGTTAGTGAAACAGATGCTACACGCGCCCTTATTTTTACCGAAATCAAAGCCGAGTACGTCAAACTCCGTGAGGATCACGCCAAACGTCAGAAGGAGAAAAATCTGCTGGGTATTGAAAAAGCCCGTGCCAACCGCCCGCCAATTAACTGGCACGATTTCGAGCCGATAAAACCAACCTTTCTCGGCAATCGGTACTTTGACGATTACTCCATTGCCGAGTTAGCAAAATACATCGACTGGACACCGTTTTTCCAGACGTGGCAGTTGCACGGTAAATACCCGGCCATCTTCGAGGATGCCGTTGTGGGCAACGAAGCGCGTCAGTTGTTTGACGATGCCAACCGGCTCCTTCAGGAAATTATTGACAATAAACTCCTGAAGGCGAAAGCGGTTGTTGGCTTCTTTCCCGCCAACTCTGCCGATGACGATGTGCTGCTGCACGATTTCGACGAAGTGACGCGCGATGTTTCCTGCGAACGGCATGGTTCGCACCGGCACATCGAGTATAAAATCAGCAGAGTTCAATCGCAAACGACGGTTAGTCCGGTTGGTGAGTTGATTTATGACACCAAAACGGTACTGCATTTTCTGCGCCAGCAGAACCAGAAAGCGCCCGGCCTGCCCAATTTCTGCCTGTCGGATTTCGTTGCCCCACTCGACAGTGGCCGGGAGGATTACATTGGCGGATTTGCCGTAACGGCGGGCATTGGCATCGAAGCGCTTATCGAGAAATACGAACGCGACCACGACGACTACAACAGCATCATGGTGAAAGCCATTGCCGACCGGCTGGCCGAAGCCTTCGCCGAACGGATGCACGAGCGCGTCCGAAAAGAATTCTGGCCCTATGCAACCAACGAAACGCTAACCAACGACCAACTCATTAAAGAAGCGTATCAGGGCATTCGGCCTGCACCGGGCTATCCGGCCTGCCCCGACCATACCGAAAAAGGCACGTTGTTTAACCTGCTCGATGCCACTAAAATCGGGATTGAACTAACTGAAAGCTACGCCATGTACCCGGCCTCATCGGTAAGTGGCTTTTACTTCTCGCACCCCGAATCGAAGTATTTTCCGGTCGGAAAAATTAATAAAGATCAGGTCTATGACTATGCCTTACGGAAGAACATGCCGGTTGAGGAGATTGAAAAGTGGTTAAGTCCGGTGTTGAGTTATGATGCTTGAGGGCGAGGCAGTATAGTTTATTTTGCTGTTCAAAGACCTATCTGTAAGCCTAAGTAGAAATTTGGTCGTGTGTCAAACTCAATTCTTAGGTCTTTCTCTAATTGAGCGGGGCCGCTTAATGGTCGTCGTGGAGCCAAATTAGTAAATTGTTTTTTCCAAGACCAAATTGCTCCGCCGGAAATAACGATTGGTTTTTGCCATTTTAGCCGTAATCCACCTCCAAACAAAAAGGTAGGCAGGTTTCTTCCGGTGCCTACCCCCACCTGAACGAGTGGGTGTGCTAATCCATTAAAAGCGTTTAAAGTAAGATTGAGCATACCTACCAGGACGATAGGCAGTCGCTGCGAACTCACTTCGTCGACAACACTTTGGGCCGCCGAATAGGATGTGGTGCCCGAAGCATCATTGTACGATTTTGCCTCACTTTCCGTCAATACTTTAACGCCGTAAGTGGGATACGTTAGGTCGGTGTAAACACCCCCCATTGAGAACTCAGGAATTAGGGTTTGCGAACTGCGTATCCGTAAACGACCAATAATCTTCTCGTTAGTATCCGTTAATATTGGTGGGTCAGCATCTAAGTTGAGTAGGCGTTTGCGGAAAATAATATTTACATCGTGCATCTGCGTTTCATCAATATTATAGCGCCCGATAATTATAGCATTTTGTAAATGTGTGCCACCATCGTTATCGCCAAATGTTTCGTCAGTAATTTTTATTACTGTTGCGATTTCATTGTGAAGTTTCTCGGCTATTTGTAGCATTTCATCACGTTTGCGTTGGCCATCCAGGCAGGCGCGCACAAATCGTTTAAAAACGATCTGAGAATAAGTAAGAAAGGTTGAACAAACATTATCATTCTGAGAAGCCTGGCCAATCAGGTTCTTTTGTATATCACCAGAAATATCATCATCGAACGATTTTAGTGTCTCTTTATTAGCAGAATTTACTTTTTTAAGGCTGTCTATAATTGTTAAAAAATGATTATTAGCAACCATCAGATCCTTAATATTATCGGGCTTACTCAAAAAATTCAATGCTTTACGAATCATTACCCGAAAGTTACCATTGTAATAATGACTATCTAATATCTTTAGGCGTTTAATCGTTGTTGTATTTGTATCTACACAAGTTACTCTTCCTTGTATGAACAAGTATTTCCATTCGGCTAGGTCATCGAAGCCAATATTATTAATAAATTGAACAACAGATTGTAACTCGCTCTCAGTGGCAGGAGAGGCAATGGGCCGACTTGATACTGCAAGAGATGCTGCGACCTGTTGTTTGGTGAAATCACCAGCCCGCGTTAACGAAAACGGGGCAGTAATGCTGGAGGGTAAGCCTGAACCAGTGTTTCCGCTGGAAGTCCCTGCATTCTCTTTCCCAGATGCTGCTGGTGCATTTATAACAGGTAATTCCTTAATCAGTTCGGTCAATGCTGTGGCAAACTTGCCAATATTTTGGTAGGAAGGGTCTTCCAGTAGTGTGTCGGTTGTTACGACATTATACTGGAGTGGATTGAAGAAGCGAACTGTAAGCGTAACCTCTCCGTCTCGTTTTGGGACGCCTATTACAGAATTGGGAGTAAGTGATTTATAGTGCTTACGACTCAAATCCTTATCCAGTATATAAAAGAATTTGTGCTCATTTAAATCAGGCCATAACTGAATGAAACTGCGTGCGTTAGGCGCACTTAGCATTTCATCCGTATTCGATTGAGCGTAACTGATATTTGCTAAAACGCTCATTAGGACTAGTGTGTGGAAGATCGTTTTCATTAGTGTGGAGAGATTTTTTCCATCACAAACCTACCACGCTCACCACCTCCCCGCAACGGGAAAATCCCCGTATTTTATGGGGATAATTAACACTATTACCCGGTAATCAGTTAAAAAAATTCTTAAACGCAAAAAGCCCCGAAGAGTCGTCTCCGGGGCTTTTTTTATTCTGTTGGATACAAGCGGAAGTATTACGGCATCAGGACCGTGTCGATAACGTGAATTACGCCGTTCGACTGGTTTACATCAGCAATAGTAACCGTCGACATGCCACCTTTGGCGTCGGTCAACATGATCTTTTTGCCCTTCTGCATGGCCGTCAGCGTGCCACCGGCAGCCGTTTTCAGCGTGGCTTTACCACCGCCGTCTGTGATGGCTTTCATCAGGTCGGCAGCACTCATTTTGCCGGGTACAACGTGATAGGTCAGAATACCCGTCAGCATTTCTTTGTTTTCGGGCTTCACCAGCGTTTCAACCGTGCCTTTGGGCAGTTTGTCGAATGCTTTGTTGGTTGGGGCAAATACGGTAAACGGACCGGCTCCCGACAGCGTTTCAACCAAACCAGCGGCCTTAACGGCAGCTACCAGCGTGGTGTGATCTTTAGAATTTACTGCGTTCTCGATGATATTTTTCGAGGGATACATGGGCGCGCCACCAACGGTAACGGTTTTTTCCTGGGCAAACGAGACCTGGCTAAGAGCTAAAAAGCTAAGTATAGCAAACGTGAATTTGAGCGTCTTCATTGTCGTTGTTCTTTTGAATGGATTAAACGTGTACTGAATGTTTTTACTGTGTGTCGATCAACGGGAAGACTTACGCAGGGAGTGAGTAGTTTGGATTGAAATAAAGTAAATTTTTTTTGTTGTCCTTTGAAAATCAGTAAGTTATCCTTTTCGGTTAGGTATTTATGCCACCGGTATAGCCATAAAAGCAGGCCGCCGGGTTAAGTACCCGGCGGAACTGTAACATCAGGAAGGCGTTGTGGGAAATGGATAGAAAGAACGTATCAAAGTTAGACGGTGATTGGGCCTTTGGGTAGGGGAATTAGCCTGAATTTGGGACGGGAAGAAGGCGGGGTTAAATACGGGAAAAATACGGTATTTGTGCGTAAAATAGCGATAATTTAGGATTTAACCTATTCATTATTAATGAGTTAATAATGAATAGGTTTTTGTAATGCTTCACAGATTTTTATTGCAATAATGGAAACTATTATATTGATTCGTCAAAATATTAATTCACTCTTTAACTTTTACACACATGCCTAAATTATTAATTAAGTCAGGCCAACTTCTTATTGATAAGAGCCTCATTTTGAAAGACAATTGTCAATTGACAGGACCTGATGAGATATGCCTCAACCTTGTTGATCCTGAGGAAGCTTATGAAGTTTCTCCGGGTGAGCTAAAAATTGCATGTGATAGATTCCAAACTATCTTAAATGATCCAAACACACTTGAGCAAAATCGTAGTCAATTCGTTAGGGCCGCTTTCTTTGACATTAATGATCTGCAAGATGTAGTCACTAGAACAAGAGCACAACACGTGAAGATTTATTACGGAATTGATCGGGAAGGTAAAAATTTCATGTTTATTGCTCCCATATATCCCGATGGAAGAGCTCTTGAGGATGATGATACAATTGCTGCTCTTTGCTGCTGCAGTGTGCCACCTTGCCCCAGTACGCTTAGAGATCGTTATGTTAATCATTAAATACGTAGAATAGTGATAAATAAGGTGTATTTTCATGAACACATGGGATACTATTTTATACTTGCTATTACTGGGGCTGAGTGCCTTATTGTATTTAATTAATTATAGGGCACTCACTCCTGCTTTAAAAGTTCTTAGTATAGTTCAATTTATTAACTTCGTCGCTATGGTGTATGCTGTAGCTGTCGTACAATTTGCCCATTCTAAAAATAATTTGTATGTATTAGAGACTGTCTAAAAATAGCATTTTGATAAAAATAAGGAGCCGGTAAGTTTGTAGGAACAAAGAACCACCAATGTATCCTACTGATCTGACCGACTCCCAATGGCAAGTTATTCAAGA
>NZ_BAAGTT010000012.1:0-35808 GCF_054781775.1 Spirosoma areae
GACTGGACGCGGTTTTTTTGGTTGAATTGGACATAACCAAGGTGATTTGAGTGAAACAATTTACTGAATTCTCTCTTCCCATTTTCACCCCTTTTGTCCACTTTCATTTGACGACGTACAATGTGTAACTCGCGGGCGATTTGTTCAACCGGGTATTTGGCTTCTTTGTAGAGACTTTCACCAAGGCGGGCTTTCTGCTCACCGGCTTTGGATAGCCCTTTACGACGGCCTAAGAGTTGACCCCGTCGACGGGCGGAGGCCAAACCAGCCAGTGTCCGCTCCCGAATTACCTCCCGTTCAAACTCAGCCAGACTAGCAAAAATGCGAAAAACAAGCCGACCTTGAGCCGTAGTGGTGTCAATCGGGTCGTTCAGACTGACTAACCCAACGTGTTGCCCTTCGAGCTGGGTTACAATCTCGATTAAGTGATTCAAGGAGCGGCCCAGTCGATCCAGCTTCCAAATCATCAAGGTGTCCCCCTCCCGGATGATTTCGAGTAGCCTGTTTAATTCAGGCCGTTCGGTTTTGGACCCACTGGCTTTCTCCTGAAAGATTTTCGAGCAACCTGCTGCATTAAGGGCATCTAGCTGAAGCGCCAGGTTTTGATCTTGCGTAGAGACGCGTGCGTAACCTAACTTCATGGTCTAGTAGTATCTATCTCACGTCAAGGACGTGAATGTGAGAAATCTATTGTCGATCTAGGAAGCAGGTTGTTGTTGAAGGTACAGAATTATCAGATTGCAAGGCTTACAAAAAGAAGGATACCACTAAGCTCTTTAGAAAGGGGGTATTGCCTATAAATGATTGTTCTGATCGATTAGTCATCATTCACGTCTGAAACCGTTTACGAAAAGGTTACTTTTATGAATGGGCCACTATGAAACGTACAAAATCTTTAAAAGGGGAGCGCCAATCTTTTAGCATATATCGGCAAAATACTATTTGTAATAAACAGGGCATTATAATCAGTGAACCGACTTCCTTTTATAGGATACGACATGGAACAATCGCAACGAAGTGTCCACTAAAAGGAAGCAAGTCCAAGATGGAGTAAGTTGAAAAGTATAGACAGTAGTCGTGTTCTATTAGTAGGGTGTCTGCGGCCCGCCGCTGTAGAATTTTAACCAGGTAATGGCGGTTTATTTTGCGTCAAATTTGATGTCCTTACCCGGCAGAAACCATATAACTGTAGATAACGAGTCGATTTATGAAACCTTTTGAACATACCCGCGTGTACACTGTGTTATTACAAGGGTATACCCGTATACAGGGCTGGTTCGGCTATCCAGTAGAACCCAGGGCCACACCTTCAATTCGGCTAGCGGCTCTGCTTTTTGTCTTGGCTAGCTTACCCGCCCTCGCCATTTATATGTATGTCAGTACTAGAGACTATTATCTTTGGCCCAGCTTGTTTTCTATTACTTTATACGGGTATTTAATCGGTTGGCTAGGGGTGACCATGTGGTGCTTATGGTTTGTACTGCGCAGCCTATTGATGACCATCTTAGTCCAGCAGGGGTTCGTTCCTTCCGCCCGGTTCCTTACAGCCGGTATGCTCAGTAGCTTCCTCTGCTTTTTGATGACCTTACCGTTGCTCACGAGGATGACCTGGCGTGAACAGGTGTCAAGCGAAACCCTCAACCTGATTGATTGTATTCTAGTGAGTATTTCCCTGTTGGTGACGCTCCTGCCTACTTATTTCAGTTGGAGACACTCGGCAGGAGTTAACTAGCCCTTAGTGGGCAACAGGTTGTCCCTCACGATACGCTCAGGCAGGAGCGTTTTGTAGGTCCAACTTGAGTACGGGGATTAACTAAAGAAAATTGGGCAGTCCCCATGACAAAGGAGCCGATAGGCGCTGGGCAACTCAGTTCTTATCCTTGATGCTCTTTAAACCGTCTACTACGAGTCCCTTTGCAAGCTGACGCTACAAAGCGACATGGATCAGCCCAATTTGGTTTCCATCAGGATCATAGTACATCACTTTTCGGGTATTCGGTTCGGGTCGTTCTTCTTTACTAGACTGGATACCACGTACTGCAATCTGGGAAACTAAAGATTCCAGGTCGCTCACCATCACATTCCACCTCGTTGGGAAAAAAACTGGGTTCACAGCCGAACAGCCGTTGATACCAATCCAGCGACAGGTCATAATTAGAAACCGGTATCCCGGCAAATAGATCCTGTCCTTGCCCATTTAAGGCGCGTTTGATTTGCTCTGCCATAATCAATAAAATATACTACTGAAAATAAGAAGATTCTCGTATGCGACTAATAGCCGGTCCACCGTCGGACCGCCGAAGCGGTGCGGCTTGACAGTTATAAAAACCGTGAAGTTTACAACAACCGGTTCAGCCGCTAGCCGCTCAGGGGTGAGGCATCTACCAGCACTTTGTAGTCGCAATTAACCGTTTATAGCTTGGCCATGGTGGGGGTATGGAAAAGTTGTCTGCTGAACAAACGTAGAACTGACGATTTAACTACCCATACTGAATTGAGAACGTTCAGTCCCACTTCGCCAAGCCCATCTTCACCCCAAGCTATTCCTTTACTTTTGTTGCGATAAAGTGGCCAATAACTCGTCCAGGTTTTTCATGGTCATAGCCGTTCCTTCCTGGAAGCCCATTTCAAGCATCTTCTCTAAGCGGACAAGCGATTCATTATAAATACTGATTCGTACGGTTGTCTTCCCGTCTTGTTCGCTGAAAGTTAAATCCCATTCAGAACCGGGTAATTCTGGGTTTTCATCTTTGTCAGCAAAAGCATTCCACAATTTGAAATTGGTTTTCGGACTAATGGACGTGTATTTTTGAATGGACCAATGCTCTTCTCCTTCTGGGCTTACCATCGCATAAAACCGTCGGCCGCCCACTTCAAAATCCATAGATTTTGTTTTAGAGGTCCAGGGTTTGGGGGCCCACCATTGATCAAGAATTTCCGGCTTCGTGTACGCATCCCATACCAACGAAAGGTCGGCATCAAACTCTCGGGAGAAGCTTACCGTTTTTGTTATTTTGTCAACAATGAAATCGTTCATTTTTAGGGTTTTTTTAGGGTTGATAATACGCCGTCAAGTTGATTAAAACGAGTTTCCCAAATTTTCCTGAATTGGTCTACCCACTGATCCACCTGTTTTATTTTTTCAATGTCAAGTGAGTAGTAGATCTCCCGGCCTTGCTGGTGCTGTTTGACCAGTTGGCATTCAGTGAGTATGCGAAGGTGTTTGGAAACCGATTGTCGGCTCGTGTTGAAGTTGTCCGCAATGGCGTTGGGCGTCATTGCCTGCCAGGCAATCAGGGTGATGATTGCCCGCCTTTTGGGGTCGGCTATTGCCTGAAAAATATCTCGTCTCATCGTGTTTAAATTTTACTTTGTGAAACCGATTGATTGCAAATGTATGTGCAACCAATCGGTTTCACAAATTTTTTCTAGTTTGAAAGAAAATCAGTTGGAATTATCGGCTTGGTGGGGCATCATAAAATGGCTGCTGACTCGCCGATTACCTTACTAAACGCCCGTTTTTTCAAGACAGGAATAAATCTCTATGTTTCTAAAAACCGGATAATAACAATAATTTTAAATTGCCATCCGCACCGGCGACCCGGTCACGAATCAACCGCAACGGCCGGTACGCCGGTGCGAGACCGTGTCTCATTTTCGCAGTAGGAGTTGAGTTTGTGCCCGGGCAGCCGTCGCTGACATTTATTATATACGAATCGTAATCTTCTAAGCGACCTATTTGTAGAAATGCTTATAGTCTGATTTAAGTGGCATGTTGCCCCATTTGAATTCTACTTATCTATTTAACCCAGCTTGGTTTGACTATTGAATCTTATTAGAAATGTACTATTTCATTAATTTTTATTTTGGAGTGACATTACTCATTGAGTCGTCAATAAGTGCAATTTCAGAATTCTAAGATTTCGTACACAAAAAGGCTTCTTGTCCTATACTGATTTATCGAGCTATTCTATATTATATGCTCCATCAGATAAGTATGTTACCACCTGCCAAGGCACAGCAGAGAATTTTGTTACACAGGTAATACGATGATTAAGTACGCGGCTTCGAGCGGATGAACCAGCTGTTTTTGGCTCGTGTTATACCTCTACCAACCAGCCCCATGCTTTGTGTAGCTTATGGAAGTAGGAGAGGAAACATTGTTTGTTCGCCAATTGGCCTATGAATGGGCCCGGGTTGACTTGCCCACCCAGCGGTTAAAGTATAGTGATTATATCCGGGCCGTAACTAGTCTCCAGGCCTCAACCAAAAACATGAGCAAGACTCGGACCATCTTCAAAGCTATTCTTCAACAGGCTAGTCAATTAGCGAAGTCGTCGGAGTGGGTAGAGCAGGAGTTGCGGTTTGAAGCCCTGGCCGAGTTCATCGAAGATCGAGTTGAAACGCTCTTGCTGGATTTGACGCATGGGGGCGTGGTGGATGATGCAGCTTTGGATCTATATAACGAACGGGCAAGCCGTTTTAACTAAGCTAACTCAATCGGGCCACTTTTCCAGGCCAGCGGCAATGCGTAAGGCTCGCTGCACATCTTCCCAATAATAGCCGCTGTCATAGCCTGTTGACAAGCGATCACAAATGGTCAGAAAATCATTAGCGGCCTCAAACTGCAGTTTCTCAGGAACTGGTTGGTCGGGTTGAGAGGGGAGTTGATCTGATACACCTTCCATAGCCTTAAAGGTATGCGTTTTTTGTTTTTCAAGAAAAATGCTGTTCAAGTACCAAAGCTGAATCGGTACATTACCACACTTACCCTCCATTTTACTATCTCTGCCAATCTGGCAGCTTTTACGCGGTGAATTCAATCCCCTTTTCAATTACTTTTGTGTTGTCACGAGTCAAGAACGCTCGTTGTAGCCTTGTGACAAACGTACTTTTTGTCTACCAATAATCCATGTATGGTGAAATATGTAGCTTACTACCGGGTGTCCACACAAAAGCAGGGGAGAAGTGGGTTGGGACTGGATGCCCAAAAAGCGGGGATCGAAACGTTTTGTGGCCAGCAACTGATCGGTAACTTTATTGAAATTGAATCGGGTGGCAAGACAAGCCGTAAAGAACTGGCCAAAGCCATTGAACTTTGCCAAAAAGAGAATGCCAAGCTGATTGCCTACCGGCTGGACCGGGTTCTACGGAATCTGGAAATTCTGGTCGCCCTGCGGTTGAATAAAGTCCTGTTTACAGCTTTGGATTGTCTCAATGACTCCGATATGATCATCAACATCAAAGCCGCCTTAGCTGAAGATGAATTACGCAAGATCTCCGAGCGAACCCGCGCAGCGCTACACCAAAAGAAAGCCCGTGGTTTTACTTTAGGCAAACCAGAAAATTTTTGTGACGAAGGCCGTCGGAAAGGAACGGCCGTTGGCAAAGAAGCCGCCCGGATTCACCCGGCTAACCAGCAAGCCGCCGAATTGATTCGACTTTATCAGCGGGATAAGCTAACGATGAGAGCGATTGCCGAACGACTCAATAGAACCGGTTTTCGGACGCGAAAAGGAAAGCTGTTTCAAGCCGAATCGGTACGCCGGTTGATGAGCGAAACGGTTGTGCTGGACCGATAATAGGTTAGCTAGGGAATGGACAACATTCGTACGAAATGTTCCATCACTATAAATAGCCGAACGATGAAAGACGTCTCGTTTTGAATTGCCTTAACTTTGCCTCTTTCACGAACATGGGAGAGCATAAAAAAGCCTGGGGTGACATGACGAGCTCATGCTTCAGCGTAAGGCTATTGTCGCCTATGAAAAAGACGTAACGGCCATCGTGGCCTGATTAAAACGAGACCCCATTCTAACCAAACCAAGAGTTGCTTAAAGAGGTTATCCCAGGTTATTTTATGTTCTCCAAGTCTTAGCCTGGGCGGCTGAACGCAATCAACGATCGGTCAAAATCACCTAGCAGCTTACCATAGGCCAAGCCCGTGAGACCCTAAACAGCCAATATGTAAAGGTCAATCCAGTCAGAAAACAATATCAAAAAACTTAAATTATAGAGTACTTAGTCTATTTTCCATAAAGTCGGACAAACTTCCGCATCAGAATAGTTTGGCACTCCATTCCGATCTTTCACGCAAATTATATCATTACTATGGATTACAGCATTTCCATTTCTATCATAAACTTTTCGGTACCTGTTGGAATGATCTTGAAAGTGAATAGCATAAGCTAATCTGGCATCATTACTAATATTTGCTTGGCTTCCATGAATTGTTTTACAATGGTGAAAACTTACCTGTCCCTTTTTTAAATTTAGGGGAATTATTTCAAATGCCTGATTCACCTTCTTATAATCAGCTTCAAGTTTTTTAAGATCTTTTGTATGAAATGATTTCTGTAATTCTTGATAATCCCATAAATGGCTTCTGTCAACTACACATAAAGTACCATTCTCTTCATTTGTATCCTGAAAGGGAATCCAAGCAGTTATCAACACTTCGGAAGTACATGTTTGCCAATATGCCTTATCTATATGCCAGCCTACAATATTGTCTACTTCATGAATTCGGGGAGGCTTATAAATTAATTGATCGTGAAATAATCTTACAGAATTAGTGGAAGATATTTTACCCGCGAACTCAGCTACAATTGATTGCTCAAGAAAATTACGATATACAGACATCTGAAGAGATATATAATCATTTTGACGTAAAATATTGCCCTTTGCAATATGCCAATCATTATTTAATCTAATATCAAGTGCCGTATCTATGTCACCAGCATAATACCTTTCTGAAGCAAAAATAAGATCGTCAATGCTTTCACTATCAACAATGACTGGTGAAACCCACCAGCCATGTTCTTCATAAAATGAAATATCTTTACTTGTTAGCCGTTCCATAAGCCGCTATTTTAAGCTTTTAATGACCCGCTTAACACTCGATTTTAATTTATTCTTAATGTCATTAGAGTTAAATAATTCACTTAAAATTTCCATTTTTAAAAAATACAGTTGTTTTGCATCTAAGCTTAGGATATCTTCTGAATTTAATAGTGAAACTAAAAATGAATCAAAAAACTGAGATAAAAAGGTTGTTTGATCATCAGGGCTATAGCCTAATAATTTAAGTTCTTCTTTTGGAATTTCAACTCCTTTAAGGTAATGTGTTTTTCCATCTACCTGATATTCTAAGTTAATAGAAGTAAGTGAGTTCGGAGGACTCAATGTATTAAATTCAAATTTTCCAAATATTGCATTAGGCGATACAGAATTCGCAGGGCTTAATGTGTTTACCAAAAAAGCAAAATTGGACTTGGAATCTGCTGGGCTTAATGTGCTAACAAATGCTGCGACTGCTTTAAAAGGCGGAGGTGTAACTTTCTTTGCCATAATTAGTTATTAAGTTTAAACGTTTTCATTTTTCAAGTTCGAAATTAGGCTGTGATAATTCATTATCAAGTCACTTATAGTTTGGTCATGAAATAGATCTGTTTTGTAAAAAACAGATAAAGTATGATCACCATCTTGACCTTCACGAACAAAGAAAGTCAAATCTGTAGAGTCCAAAGTCAATATCGGGTCTAACACTAAAGGTAAATCCAGTTTTCGATTTTGATTTATTTCCAATTGGAATTGATTTTTTATAGATTCTATATCAATTCCGACAGTTTCACACTTTTCAACCTTAAAATAATAAAGTGGATATTTGTCCGTAAGAAACATAACAGAAAAAGCTTGTTTACCTAACGAAAGAATGTTTAATAATTGTTGTGCTTTGCTAAAAGGTATTTTCTCATTATAGAATGCTTCAATGCAGCGATGAATAATAATATTAATTTTTTGTAAAACTGTAATATTAGGTTCCAATGCTGTATCTATTAAAACTGTGTTATAAAGTGCTCCCATAATTTTTGTTCCCTGTCCCTGTCGATTCGCCGATAAAGTAGCTATATTTTGTTGTGGTATGCCAGTCCATTTCTCCAAGCAGATTACAAAACAACTCAACAATATCATAAAAACTGATGCCCCAATCAATTTTGCTAACTCCTTCACATAATTCATATGAATTTCACAAAGATGAACGACTTGTCTTGACGTCCTTAAATAAGGCACTGGATAGCGGGGCTTATCATAAGGTAGCCTTTGTTCTTTATTAATTATTAACCGGATTCGGTTAAGCCATAATTTTTGCAGTTCTTTTCCCTGTGAAGTGGAGAGCCAATTTCGCTGCATTAATGCATAATCCATGCATTGAATCTTGGGGTACGGTAAAGTGATTGAATTATGCTCAATGAAGTTTTTGTAAATTTGAGAGAACTCTTTGCAAAAAAGCTCCAATGACCACGCATCTGCACAGATATGATGGAAGCTAAAGAATATAATAAATTCTTTTTGTATAGTTAGATGAATTATGCCTATTCGAATAGGCAAATCCTTTGTTATATCAAAAGGAGTTTCGAAAATTTTTTTCGCAAAACTGAAAATAATTTTTCTAGAATATTTGGAGTACCTTTTATTGATAATTGGAAGTTGATATTCATTAGGTAATAATGCATATGCGGCCAGATTGTCTTCACATGAAGTATAAATAGTTCTTAATACTTCATGTCTAAAGATTAATTCTTTAACCGTAAGGGAAAACGATTTTTGATCAAATGGACCTTTTATACTTATTGCGTAGGACAAATTTAGCAATGCTGGATTTATATCTTGGCATTGAGTCATAATAAAAATGGAGCTTTGGGCCCATGTAAGAGGTCCATTTCTTCTATTTACCACTCTTTGAACCAATTCATTATTTTCGGATGAAACTTCTTTTTTTAGAAGCTTGTCCAACAATCGCTTTCTTTCAGAAGACAACCCTGTAGATGCAATTTCATTATTCTCCATGTTTATTTTTTTCCATAAATAAAATGAATAACAGTCTCTTGGTGAATGTCGTCCTGAATAATAGTTGTTTTAAAGTGTTTCTCCTTTAACAATGTATTGATCTTATCTAATCGCCCTTTTTGGTCATGTACTTCTACCACTATCTGCTTTATTTTTGGCCAATCATATTTTTGAATACCATTTAATATGTCAAGCTCACTTTTTTGAACATCAATTTTTAAAAGGTCAATACATTCAATAGTATGCTTCTTCATAAAATATGATAATGTAATTGCCTGACAGCTTATTTTTTCGCTTTCAAAGCGATTTTTTATTATTTCGCTTGAATAAGATTCTAGAATTTCAGAACCTTCATAATAGCCTCTGGTAAACACCTGATTATTAATTATAGAAGAAAGAAGATCTTTTTCTTCTTTCTGGTTTGGGTAAAAAGTACTCATACCTGGCACAAGTGGGTAAAATGTTATTTCTTTTTTAATATTTTTCTTGGAAATTGCTAAATTATGAATGGCTGGTTCAGGTTTTAATAAACTCAAATTAAATTTAAGTAATTCGAAAAGCTGTGGAACCGGCTCAAATGCATAAATTTTTGAATTGGGCGATTTTAAATGCGCATATATTGAAAACAAGCCAATATTTGCACCTATATCAAAAATAACAATATCATCACCATATTCAATGATATTCTTCCAATAGGTATTATGCTCAAAAATGTCCTTATAAAGGTGTAATGTTTCAGAACGGTAACTGTCTAGTATTTTAATTCCATTGGGTAACGTAAAGTGTCGCCCTTTGCTAAAGTTATCATTTAATAATTCATCAGTTACTTGATCTAATTCAAGTTTTTTACTAACCTCTTCATCAGTCATCTCCATGACTTTTTTTACTAATAAATTTTCAATATTCTTTGCTGTTGAAATTATGTTACCTGAACCCAGAATTACTTTTAACGGAATTGAAATTCCATATATTTCATTAAGTCGAGAGACGATTTGAATTGCGAGTAAAGAATGTCCGCCTAATTCGATAAATGACTCATGATTTTGTATATTATTAACTCCTAATACATTTGACCATATAGCAGCTATATTTTTTTCCAGTTCGTTTCGAGAAGGTAGGTCTACATGTTCCGTATTTTTTTTAGATTGAAGTGAAGATAATTTTATACGATCAATTTTTCCATTTGAATTTATTGGAAATTGCTCCAGATGTATAAAAGAAAATAAGCTTGGAATCATATATTCCGGAAGTTCTAAACTTAATAAACCTCTTATCTCCTTAATGGAAACCGATGCATTATTTTTTGTAGTAAAATAAACGATTAGGCGAGTTGTTTCATCGTTTCCAAACTTATCCGCAGTAGCTACTGCATTCTCAATATTTGTTAATTTCAATAGAGCAAGTTCAATTTCTGATAATTCTACTCTATATCCTCTTATTTTTACCTGATGATCCTCTCTACCAAGAAATTCAATATTACCATCCGCTTTCCACCGCCCAATATCTCCGGTTCTGTACATCCTTGCTCCCTCTTCATCCCGAAAAATGTCTTTTAAAAATAAACTCTCACTCAAAACAGTATTATTAATATACTTTTCAGCCAAAGCTTGGCCACCCACATAAATTTCGCCAGATATTCCAATCGGTACTAACCAATTGTCTCTATCTAATATATAAATATTTACATTATCAATTGGCTTTCCTATTGGCGGAAGTTCTGGCCATCTAATTGGAGAATTTTCGAGTTTATAGGATGTAATAACATGGGTTTCTGTTGGTCCATACTGATTTTCTAGTTGGCAGTTGTTTTCTCTGAAAAATCGAATTATAGATGGTGTAATTTTTAATTGTTCACCTGCACATATTACTTCCCTTAACGATTCTAATTTAAAAGGGTTTAGGCTATTTACTTCGGCTAATTGTTTTAACCCAACCATAGGTAAAAACACTCTCTCAATACCGTACTCTTTTAAAAAATGAGATAATGCTAGAACATCATTTCTCACAATATTATCACCAATAACTAAATGCCCACCAAAACAAATTGTTGAAAATATTTCCTGAAAACTAACATCAAAAGCTAGAGAAGTTCGTTGTAAAGTTTTGGGTGAAACCGTTGCATAACTTTTCGCTTGCCAGCTAACAAGATTATATAACGGAGCATTATTCATTAGTATCCCTTTAGGGACTCCAGTCGAACCAGATGTAAAAAGAATATATACTCCATCATTAGGCCCTATTGAAACATTAGTCGACGTGGTGGGTATGGTTCTCTCTTGTTTTTGGTATTCATCTAATAATATTAATACATATTCTTTTTCAAAAATAGAAATTATCACATTACTCAATTCGGTAACTATATATTTAATATGCGCATCTTCCAAGATCATATTAATTCTTTTAGCTGGTATGGTAGTGTCTATCGGAACTACAATGCCGCCAACTTTCATTATCGCAAGCAAGCATACAATCATTAGATTGCTGGGAGCCAAGCTAATTCCTATGTAGTTCCCTTTAGTAACTCCTTTTATTTTTAAAAAATTTGCATACTGATTGGATAAATTGTCTAAATCAGCATAAGATAAATTATCTCCCTGAAAACTTATAGCTGTTTGCAGTTTGTAATTTCGAACAGACGAGGTGAAAAGATCGATGACTGATTTACTGTTTAATTTTACTGGTGCATTAAACTCATTTAAAATTTGCTTTCTCTCATCATTAGAAAGTATATCTATTTTTTTAAACTCTACATTAACATTATTGATACTAAATTCAATTAAATTGATTACGTGTTTTCCAAATGTTGATATAATTATTGAGTCATATAGGCGCGTACTATACTCAACATCAAATCCATTTTCATCTACGAAAATTGTAATATCTTGCTTTAAATCATGGGAGACTTGTGAACCTTTCTCAATGACTATAATATCGTATAATGGATTTTTATTTATTATTTTCTCTTTGTTTAATATTTTAACTATTTCTTGCGGATCTACTGAACAATAGGGGCGATATATTTTCAATATAGAATGAATTCTACTTTCAATTTCGCTAAAATTGCTATTGTCATCTAAAGCAAATGTAACTGGGTATATTTGAGCACCTACTTCTCCTTTAATTTGAAGTCCAATAGAAATGTTAGCATTACTGTTGTATTTCTTTAATATTAAGATTATTGCTGTCAGATATTGTTCATAACTTAATGTAAAAGGTAGGTTGAATCGTTCATTGCTCTTTTTAGAGGAATAAATTTGTGAACGTTTTGAAAAAATAGGAATATTTGTTGGTAACCCTTCGGTATTCTTTTCCCAAAACGTTTTGATTTTTTTATACTCAATTTTATTCATATTATATTGGTTTGCAATTAGTTACTCTTTCCAAAGTAATGGACAAATATCTGGGTCGCTGTAATCTGGTACACCTATGTTTGTTTTCCTGCATAATAGATCATTTACATGCAGAACGGTTGTGTCATTTTCGTATTGAATATTATATTTGTTAAATTTATCTTGCATGTGAATTGCCAATGCGATTCTGTTTTCGTTTGATCTATTTGGATAACTTCCATGTATCGTTCTACAATGGTGAAAGCTAATTTGCCCTTTTTTTAATTGAATTGGGATTATATTTATGTTTTTCTGCCTGTCATCAAATAATTGATCAAGTACATCTAAATTCATGTTATTAAATGTATTGAGTTGTTGTGTATTTTTCCAAGTATGACTTTTATCCACTACACATAATGTTCCATTTTCTGATGAACAGTCCTGAAATGGAATCCATGCTGTAAGCATATTTTCTGAAGTACATGTCTTCCAGTACGCTTTATCAACATGCCACCCTACAGCTGCATTAGGGGCGATATTTACTGGTGGCTTAAAAAGTAATTGATCATGAAACAATCTTATTTCTTTCGAATTTATTAGTTTTGATGCAATAGCACCAATTATTGGTTGTAATACTAAAGTTCTTAATTCCTCATTTTGCAGAGAAACATAATCATTTATTCTTAGAATATTTCCCTGCTCTTTTTTCCAGTCAAGAAACCCTCCTGAAAGCGGTAGATGAATGTCTCTTTCACCTGCGTAGTAACGCATTGCTCCATGATAGGCATCTTCGATTAAATCATTTTCTAGAACTGGGGGTGAAATATACCAGCCATGATCATTAAAAAACTTAATATCGTCATTTGTGGGTAAAAGATTGCCCTCTGCTTTCATAAGAATTATTTTAAAAATACCTACTACTCTGCTCCATTCTATAGTTCATAATTTACTCAGGGTTTTCTTATAAGAAAGCCCTGATACTAAAAGCAAGCTAAAGAAAAAAATCAATTAGTGAACTTTATTTAAAAAGTTCGTTAACTATTTTTTATTATCTCGGTTTCAATACTCCTAACTAATTCATTACATTGAGCACAGGCTATTTCACCCTTCTGGCTATACCATCTGCATTTCAACCTAATTGAGCAATCTTTTAATGAACCAGAAGGACTATTATTTAGTGTTAAAATCATTTTGTCAATCAGTCCGCATTCATTATTAATTTCACTCCACTGAGTACAACCTGATTTAATACAACTACCTGCAAACCGAAATCTTTTTTCAGGATCTCTTCCCTTTTTTGCTTCATTAACAAATGACTCATTAATTGTAATAGGTGATTTTAAATAATCAGTATTGCCATTAGAATTAATAATCCCATATAGTTTGGCTCCTGATTTGCACATATAACTCGGACAAAGCTCATTAGAGTTTTCCATATAAATATATATTAATGTTCTTAACAATTTAATATTTATTAAATTGTTAACCGGGTCTTACTGCAAGTCCAACTGGACCGTTGGCAGGTAAGTCTATTATTATACCACCTAAATTAAGTTTTTCACCAAAGTTTTTTTGTAACAATAAATCTCCTTTATTGTCAATTTTCGCTAATTCATTTAGCACAACGCTTCTAATTCCATGCTCAATTCGCTTTACCTGTTCGTCAGATAATTCAAGGCCTTCAAGCGAAACAACAAAAGTTTTATCTAAGTTTTTCATTTTTATTTATTGATTTTTTAACATTATTGAAAAAAAATGTACTCTGTTCTATATATACAGTATATTAAATATCTTTAAGATAATAATGCTTCTATATTTATAGTATAATATATATCAAGATTTTCATTGTCCTGCATTAAGTAATTGAGTAGAATTAAACAATCAGTTTTTTATGAGCTTCATCAATTGTTGGCCTAAAATTTCGATAGATGTTGATCGTATAATTGTATAATTAAACATTATTATTGACAAAAGCATACTAATCCATTAGGTAAATTGTCTGGTTATGTAGTAAATCCCTAATAAATTTAAAATGCCCTACCATAAGTAAGTATAAGTAATCGAATAGTTATACTTACTATACTTACTTATGGTGGTCTTGGAATAGTCCGCAATTATATATTATTTTAAGTTAAAAAAATACAGGAAAAATACTCTTTTAATTGTTAGATTTTTTGTTATGGGAGAGTATAAAAAAGCCTGGGGTGAACCGACGATTTTCGTACTTTAGGGTAAGCCTGTTGTCACCCCATGCTTTTTTATGCTCTCCAACATGCTTTATACCCTATCGTATGGGAGTCGCTCAAGACATCTGGCAAGCCTTCCTGGCTGCTCATCCCGAGGTCACCAAAGGCAAGCTATCACTGGAAGAGGTTAACCGCAAAATGGCCGCCTTCACCCAGGCCCGCAATCAGCAGCCCCATCCCGATTTCGAAGGTTTTTCACCCCAGCAGATGCATCTGCTGCTGAATGCCCCTGGGGAGATGGATCGCTTCTAAGTTTACAGCAGAAGGATCTGACGGATTCGCTACTGGATCAGATTCCCTTCTTTGTTTTGATGGAGAAGCTTTACCAGCACCTACTCGTGGGCTCACCTATCAAACTAACGCCTAAAGGGAATCTACCACTGGTGTCTTAGCCCCCTATCAACTGGACAGATTTTCTGAAAAGGTTGTGTCGTAAACCACCACTGCTTCTTCCCATTTTTGCTGGGGTGTTACAAACCCAATTGAACGGTGAAGTCGACAATAGTTGTAATGGGAAAAATAACGCTTCAACATTTCTTTGGCTTCATAATAGCTGGCAAATTCATTGCGCTCAATGACGTCGTGCTCTAGAATACTGTGGAATGCTTCAATATAGGAATTCTCTTCTGGTGTGGCTACGTGAGTAAACTCCTGCTTGACTTCTGAGCTTTTCAAAAAGTTACGAACCGAATGGGCAATGAACCGTAGCGACGGACCGCTGACTGCCATTATCATTGCGCAGAATGACACCTTTCAGCTCATGGCTTTGGTTTACTCGTCGGAGCAGGTTGATTAAGTCCATTTGACGAATACTACCCTGGAACAGCCAGTCCAGAATTTTGCGGGTATAAACATCAATAACACTCAACAGATAGTAGTTCCGATGTTCACCCTGGACCCAGACGTATTTGATATCCCAGCACAGGTATTCCAAGGGTTTAGTAGCTTCAATCCGTTTGAATTTAACAAACTCCCGCTTGCCCATCGTCGGTTGTATCACTTTGCCTAAGAGTAAATTATGTTCCTGCATGAGCCGGTACACTTTTTTCTTGTTAATCAGATATTCTTTTTTCAGCTCGTACGTAATGTATTCATATCCGAGTGCATTGAATTCCACGTTTAGAAGTTGCCGGATACTCATTATTACCTGTTGATTATCGACCCACGATCCATCCAGCTTCATGGTCACCTGGCTAGGCTGTGCCCCAGCTCTACCGGATTGGGGTTGGTAATAATATACGCTACGAGGCAGGTCAAGCCACTGACATAACAGGGTATGACTTATGCGAGCATCGAACTGTTTCATCAGAGCTAGCTTCTCCTGGGTTGAATAGGCGTTTTTTTTAGCAGTTCGCCCTTGATCTCCAGTTCCAAAGCCTGTTTTGCCACAATTCGCTTCAAGCGTTCATTCTCCTCTTCAAGTGCTCGGAGCTGGGGATCAACGCGTGAGTAGGAGTCCTTAAGGCCTTCTTTCCCTTTACTCAAATATTTCAGACGCCACTTTCGGAGTAACGAAGGGGACAGATTATACTTACGACAAGTCTCGGCATGGCCGTCACGAATGGCTTCCTGAACGATAGAATAGCGGTCTTCGGGGGTAAAACTTCGCCTAATTTTGCTCATGATTTCTGAATGTAGTAGGACTAAACTGTTTTTACAATTTTGTCCAGCCATTCAGGGGGTTAAGACACTGGCCCTCTGCCGAAACCTCTATGAACGAAAGCTGTTGGTGCAGGATGACATTGAACGGGGCATTACAAAGAAGATCTCGGAGGACAATGTGCACTTTCTTCAGGCCTTGAAAGCTTGTCTGTCGCTGAGTACCTATGTCAAGAAACGACAGAATACATTCTCCTTAACCAAATCAGGCCAACAGGCGGTAGGCAAGGAGCGACGTTTTCTGGTTGAAGAGTTACTTCGGGTAGTTTTGCCGTTGCGGTACGAAACGGCAAATGCACCCTTTATGTCAATTTGTGCTCGGGTTACGCTAAGGCTACGCAGCCGTCCAGCAAGCGTTCTACTCAGCATGGAGTAACGGGCAGGTAGAAGGTCAGGTGAACCGGCTAAAAACGATTAAGCGGCAGATGTATGGTCGGCCCGGATTTGAGCTACTTAGTCGGTGAGTGGTGATGACATCGGGCTGAGCAGATAGGCGGATTGAAGTCGGCGAACATCCAACAAATTTACTCCCTTCACCAAAAGTGACGAAGAACCAGTTTACTCCGAAATACACACTTATTCGAGGTTTTTTATCTTTTGATATTCTTTTATCAGTATATCACATATTTGTTGTAAATCCTCTGAATGCTCTTTGTTTGCAGGGTCATAACCGAGTTCCAATTTGTTGATTAGCATATCTTCTAAGCAATTTATTAGTTGTTGACGATTTTCAATAGATTGAAGAATTAAAGGAATGTAACCTTTATATTCTTCTATTGCAATATTTTCAGGAAGTCCTATAGGGTTCCAGTTAGCCAAAACACGATTTATATTTTCAAACGTCTTTTCCATATGATGAAGACTATTTGAATGGCTTAAAATTCCCTTTACCTAAGCCATTCCTTGTACCCGATGCGTTACTAAATACTGTAACAACCTTGCCTTGTGCATTTAGAACTACGGTGTTTCCTCCTAATGTATACCGAGTTTGCGGTCCATACCTACCCATTGCCTGAACCGGAGTTCCCTCTTTTACTATCTTTACAATATCGGCTGTTCTGAACCCTCTTGTTATAGCTTGGTTAGGGGCATGCCGTGTAAACCCTTTAATGGCTGATGTTCCCACCTTGGCAGCTCCCACTACACCCCGCGCTAGTGCACCTACTCCAGATATTACCGATATGGCATCTTCTATAAGGTATGATGGTTCTATCGCGTCGTCTGCGTGTGTTGCCATTGCTTCTTCCTCCCGCAACACTACTTTTTCAGTCGGATGCATAGCATCATTAAGGGCGTACGAATAAGCACCAATAATAGCTCCATTGGCGAATTTACCTCCCGAGATTTCTGCTATTGTTCCACCTACTACTGCTGCGCGGACTACATTTACTCCTAAATTACTCGTTTGAGGACCATAAACGCTGCTTGCTTTAGTAATTGCCCCTGAGGCAAATCCAGTCCAGAAATTCCCCCCCTCCAGTCCGCTCACTCCACCACCAACCACACCATGAGCTGCTATAGATCCAAATGAGTCAGGGGTGCCTATAGATCCTACTTCTCCGCTAAACGCAGTTCCAACACCGTAAAACGCTGCTCCCGATATCCCCCCAATGACTCCACCTTTAATTGTTTCTTCAAAGATATCGCCTATATCTCCTCCATACAGAGCCGCTCTGGTAGCTCCTGAAGCAGCGCCAGTAGCCATTCCGGTGAGTATTGCACCGCTTATTCCTGCACCTGCTCCTGCCGTAGCTACGGTTACGACTACAGCAACTGCAACTATTGCCATTTCACGCCAGTTTTCCTTGACAAATTTATACGTCTTATCGTTGCCGGCGATTGCTGCCCCGGCGATTGCACCTGCTGGACCTCCCGTAATGAAACCCACAACGGCTCCCTTCAGAGCACGCTTCCAACTCCAATAACCTGTAGGGTCCGTGTACTTTAGCGGATTATTCAGTGCGTACGCAAACCTGCCAATCGTTTGCGTGTATCCAGTGACCAGATCAACAGGATCTGCCGATAAAAACATACCGGTTTCAAAATCATAAATGCGCCCGTTCATGTGAACCAGCCCCATCGTTAAGAGCTGCTCATGGCTGGTAAAACCTTGCCGCCAACGCCCGCCAAATTTCTCACCAGCCGGTAACACTTTTATCCCGATCTGCTGGCCCCATGGATCGTACCAGTACCGTACAGCCACCACTGCTACCTCGTTTGTAACTCTTAATACGGAACCAAGTTGGTCTTTATGCAGGTACCAAGTACTCGTAGAACTTCCGGCACTTGATCCTACTGAGGTAGACGAACCTGCAGTAACTACTATATTTTCATTATCAAATGTTCTCTCGACTATCGCGAAAACTCCATCGCCATTAACCAAGTAGTAATTCAACTGCGTTGTTAGGGGCTGAGTAAGATCGCTAACCTCATATGTTCGCACTTGCTCAAATGGACCGACGTATATTATTTTTTGAAGCTGTTCTCCGTCTCTTGCTAATTGACGGTACCTATCTCCTGACGGACCGTAATCAAATTGAATCCAATGGGAATCATCATTACTGATCTTCCACACCAAGTTATCAGGGGTATAGTTAATAGCGCGTCCATTTCCTGATTTACGATTTCCATTGGAATCGTAGTCGTAGGTTCTTGTAACAGGTCCATTTTTTGTTTCTAAAACGGCATGATACGGTTGCCAAGCACCCCCTGGCGCATTTGATTGATAGATATATTCAATTGATCCTGCCCTCTTTTTAAAGCGTCCGGCTGCATCATATTCGTATCCCACCATCGCGCTTCCTAACCTTGTAGCACTTTTAAGTCGATCAAGTGGATCATAGGTAAAAGTCTCGGTAATATTCTGCACCAATTCTTGTCGCTTAAGCAGACTTCCGACGGCATCATATTCTAATTTTAGATCGAGGATAGTGGTTCCTCCTACCTTCCCTGCCCGAGTGCCTACTAACTCTCCTGTATTTTTGTTATAGGTGGTCACTGTCTCAACGCCATTGCCATAGTCTTCTTTGACAACCCTACCAATCTCATCAATATCAAGTGCCTGCCAGTAAAGCTGTATCCCACCGTCACTCTGAACACGCACAAGAAAACCTTTTGAGTCGTAAACATTCTCTGTGATAAAAGGGGCTTTCCCTGGTGGTGCAGGATACTGCATTTTGCGGGGCCGCCCGTATTCATCCAATTCAGTAGTTGTCGTAAATGTCTCGTTGTCAATAGTAACCGCAAACCGATGCGTCCTGCCAAACTGGTCGTAGAAAAATGTCTGTTCATATCGGTTGGCATCCCGAATGCGTTCTAATTTTCCCTTGCCTTTGGTCGATCCATCATAATCCCATTCAAGGGTTGTACCATCACCCAGAGCTTTACGTTTTATTCGCCCCAATACATCGTACTCCAGCGTCGTAACCTGCTTCTTTGCATCTTTCTGCTCAATCAACTGCCCAAAGGCATCATACTGATACGACCAGACTCCCATGTCTGGATCAGAGACTTTGGCACGTTGCCCGAAGGCATCATACTCTGTACGGGTGATAGCACCCGTTGGGCCTTTCATTACCTCAAGGCGATCTCCCGCATCGTAGGTATAAGTTACTCGGCCTGCTTGTTCATCAGTGATTTCCACCGGGATTGCCCGTGTGTTGAGCTCCGTAAGTGTGCGACGTCCCTTAGCGTCAAAGGTGGCGACAAAGCGACCTCCTACTGCTCTACCTGTATATTTGGTTCTTATGTTACTATCGTCAGGTTTTGTAACTAAAGTGACTCGACCGAGTACATCGTAGGTCATCCTGTGCCAGAGCGGCTGCTTACCACGCTCATAGGGCAGAGACTCTTTTTCTAACTGTCCGGTTTTATTATAGGATCGGTCAGTATGTATCCACCGTTTTTGACTTGAGTTTAGCGTGAAACCTTGAGAGACTGTTCGCAAGAGTCTACCCCATGCATCGTATAATCGTATTACGGATGGTAATGAGCCAACTGATTCTTGTTCGGCATATGCCACAGGTAGCCCTACAGTGGCCTCATTACCAATATCCGTGCTGTTTAATCGCTTAATTGTAGTGGTAACCCCAGAAGGGCCAGTCTCCGAGCTTGCCCGGCCAAAACTGTCGTTGGTGTAAGTCGTCTGAAGATTATTTGGATCTATTATGGCGTTAAGAAGTCCTGTTTTTGCGCTTCGTCTGTAAATTGTTTTGTGGTCTAACGCATTGGTTTCTTCCGTAACGAAGCGGCCTAAATTATCATAGGCGCTAATTGAGGAACGCGATTGCTCCCCTGTTGCTGAGAGGGTTGTTTTTACTATATTGCCATACTTATCGCGCTCGTAAGTTGTTGTTACTGCTTTAAGATTCCCCGGTTCAATGGTAGATGACATAAGTAGCCCGGTAGTGGCATCATAAGTAAAAGCAGTAATTCTTTGTTCCTTCTTAAAAGTTCCTGGGTTGCCCACATCCGGATCACCTGTTTTAGTAACAGTTGATTTGGTCAAACGCCCTAATAACCAACGCTCTGGATCTTCCTGTTCATATTCATTCACCGTTTCATTGCGCGTACCATCAAGCCTAGTAACCAGTGTAGAAACAACGTTAAGCCTACGACTCAGATACGCTTGAGGAGCATCATATGTAAGTTTTGTAGTCTCACGGGCTACTAACTGCTTATCTAGTTCCCAAGTCTCTGTAGTAGTCGATTCGAGTATAACCTGTTTTAGTTTGGCTGCTGAAGAATTAATGTTAGGCGCAAAATCAATACTTTTCCACGAATTTGCCGTCTCATTCAGTTTGTTTATCCAAGCAAGGGTTACTGGCCCGGAAGGACAAAGATTCTCCGGGACTTTCGGAGCATTGGGATTTTCTGAGAAGCGAACCCAGCAACTGGCTTCACGCACTGGCTTTCCCGCCATCTCAATATCACGGGCATATTCAGTCCGCGTAACGATGCCTGATTCTTCATTATAAACTTCCCGCCATCCATATCCCAGAGGCTGTAGAGCTGTAGCATGTAGTCGAAAGTCTCCATATCTGAAATATTGTCGTGACTCATGCCCAGGTAATTCCGAAACAGTTTGGCTGACTACGTAAGCTGTTGGCACAGGCGTCAATACAGGGTACTGGCTAATTAGTGGAGCAGGGTAATACACACGGGGCCAGGGGGTTTTCCCAGCATTACCACCTACACCATTCGATGGCAGTACTTCCAGCAGTGTCTGATATATAATTTTTGTCTTTGCATTGTAGCCTGGCAGTACCTCTTGAAGAACTTCAGAACGTCGTCCGGTATTGAGTAGTGCTAATCGTTCTGCAACGCCACCATTTGAAGAATTATATGCCTTTATGATATCGGGAAGTCCATTTCCATCTACATCAACTAACCTTACCCCCTGATCATGGCCTTCGGAATTTATAAATGCAGGTACTTTTTCAACCGCAGTAGCATCAACAGAAACCCAGGTACTCCCATTATTTACAAATGCGCCCCGCTCATGCTGGCCATTTACTGTAAGACGAGAGTAAATGAGATCTGATAGCCCATCACCATTAATGTCAGAGAATACGAACCCTTGATCGCGAGGTTGATCAGCGAGTACCTCAATTGGAACTCGCCATGCGTCTGAAGGCACAAATCCGTTGCCGCTTGAGAGCCAAGTCTTGGAATGGTTTATACTGCCCTTTCTCTCGGTATACAAAAGGTCTCCCAAACCATCACCGTTAACATCCAGCCAATGACTGGAAGCACGGTCGTTCCTTAATGGCTCGTCCAGGGATACGGGTGTTTGTATAATCGATAATCGCCATCCCCCTCCGGTATTCAGCCATACTTCGTTTACTTCCTTGGTTTCATTATGTGGGTGTTTAAAGCGGGCAACTAGGTCCGGTAGGCGATCACCGTCAACGTCAATAATTTGGACGAATAAATGTTTCGTGGGCTCTGTCGTACGCTCGGGTTTGGCAATAAATGGTAGAGGAGAAGTGTAAGACGGAGTTTCCTTCCAACTCGTGCCATCATTCAGAAATGCAGTTCCTGAGAAGAGTGTACGGTTCAAACTACACTGTTGCTGTCCACTAACTATTGTGCAATTCTCAATAGGTGTCGGGTTCTGCGGATTCTTTGCGTTAATCTTGCAGGTGACTATATCAACTCGGCCGTCACTGTTCAAATCAATCAGTTGCACTCCCTGATCGCCTTCTTTCTCAATAGCAAAGGGATACAGCGTCGGCGGCATCAGGCTTGAATTGGGCTGCTCAATCCATTTACGTGACCCATCCGGCACTGCGCTATTCCGATAATACCCTCTTAATAAAGACCCATCTGATTTTCGATAACTGTACAGCATATCGATGAATCCGTCTCCATCAACATCAACGAGTTGCATCGGATTTCCTGTAATCCAGTCAGCAGCAATTGGTTGAGGAGGTATGAAGCCTGAAGTTGGACTCCAGCCATTGCCTGTGTTGATATATGCTCCGGCAAGCTGGGTGGTTGTTCCTTCCTTAGTAGTCTCACGTTTGAAAATAACATCAGGTAATCCATCCGCATTTAAATCGACAAACCGTACACCCCAATCCTGTTGATCCTTTCTTGTAAAGGCCACAGGTGGAACGAATTCAGGCTTTTCCTCAAACCCGCTAGGTTTACCTGCAAAGACCTTACCAAATTGATTACGTGCACCTGATGGGGTTGCGATATCTTTGAGGCCATCTCCATCTATGTCACCTACGAGCGCGTGCATTTCCGGTATATTTTGCCTCTTCTCAAGCAGAGTTGGCACAAAAAAAGCAGCTCCAAGGTCTGACCACCCGGTAGAAGACTGTGAGAATGCAAAGCGTACTACCTGACCATTTGAGTCAACTCGGTTAGCAATCACATCCAGCTTGCTATCAGCATTAACGTCCACCAGAACAGCACCCATATCCGTCCCGAGCTGGTCCACCAGATCAAAGGTCGGTAACAATAATGTATCTTCTTTCCACCCTGTGGAACTCGCAACCAAAGCTTTTCTAACATTGGACTGAGCAGAGGCTGCTATAATATCTAAACGGCCGTCGGCGTTTAGATCTAACTGCGCTATTGCCGCGTCTGGTAGGTTCCCTGGTAGAGGAAGTTCAAATTGCGTAGGCATTCGAGTCCAGCCCCCAACCGAGTACTGGTACGTTTGCCAGCTATTGCCCACCGGCGCAACTAACTCCAGACTTCCATCGCAGTTTACATCAATAGCTTGAGCGGCATCAGTCAAGGCAACCGGAGGAATATGCATAGGATCGTTTTGCCATTGCGCACCGGTATTAATTAGGAAGCCGCGTACACCATCAACCTCATATAGGAGATCCAGACGGCCTGTACCTGAAAATGGCGCGAAAATATACTTACCTCTGTGCTTTCCGTTGACATTGGCTATGAATGGAAGATTATACCCAGTTACTGGCTTCCAACCGTCATCCGTGACGATATAAGCGTTATGGGTAGGGGCTTGGCCTGAAGCCTGATAGCTTTGAAGCAAATCGGATCTGCCGTCTCCATTGAGGTCGATAACAATAGCACCTAAATCAGCACCATCCCCAGACACAAAAGCAAATGGAGGCTTATAAATATCCTTGGGTACCCAGTTACCTCCCTGATTCTGAAAGGCAAATGATTCTAATTTGCCTTCAACCAATGCTGCGAATAATAAGTCTACAGTGGCCGTTCCCCCACTTCTTAAATGTGCGAAGCGGTAGCCACGACTGAACTTTTCTTCTCCCGCCAAAACGGCGATAGGAAGTTGAAAGTTAGCTTCTTTCCATCCTGTCTGGGGCTGGGAGTAGGCGAATTGTGTTGGTTGCAGCTCGCTTCCATCATCCCCAAACTGTCGTACCCGAATCAGCACGAAGCGGTTGTTAGTATTCCGGTCTTCGTAGTCAAACTGATACCGGGTTACGAGAGGCCAATTTGTAGAGGGGCCTTCGCTGGGAGCTGTTGCAACGCGCGAAGCAATGCTTCTAAGACGAAAAGTTCTACGGATAAGTCGCCCCGATATGTACGTATCAGTAGGTCTGGAAATATTGTCGTAATCGAAGTCTACCGAGGCATAAGGTTTTCGAGAAGAAGAAGGAACAAGATTCCCGTTTTCATCTCGCACCTCGTGACCAGTATATCGAATGGATGAGACGGAGTAATCCCCTTGTTGATTTTGGAGATAAAGGAACTCCATGAAATTACCCGGTGTATCAACGATACGGCTCACTACCCATAAAATAGGCGTGCCGTCTAAACTTATTATACTTCCGTTTGAACCATCAAAGTGAAGCGTAACACCCCCTTTTGTTTGCACAATAAATCGCGCATTCGTTAGTGTGGCACCGTATTTAATGATCCTTGACAAGTCATCTGTTTCTTTTCGATACTCAGTTTGTCTATCATTACCTATGCCTGTTACTGCTACTTCGATTAACCTGACACCATCGAGATAGAGTGCATCTGAATCGGTGAAGCGAATCCCATCAACAATACCATCGGTGTAAAGGGACTTCGGTCCGCGTGTAATTGCAGATATACCATTGAGCGACCAACCAGCTCCTAATATATTTGTTGAAGCATTACTACTATAGGTTATTGACAGCTTGGGTGCTGTTCCGGCTGTCCCTAGAGCAACCTGTATCGGTATTGTATACTCCGCAGTACCGCCGGAAGATACATTGAATTGTCCTGGAATAGTTCCAACTGACGGCACCTGAGCTAGGCAGTTATCAGTGAAGAGTAGGAGCACCAAAGTGCACAGGAAAAACGAAATTAAACGTGCCGCATTCATTGAAGTTACCTAAATGTATTGTGAGGAATGTCTGAAAACCGGATAGTAAGATTTCCAAAGATTAGGGCGAACTGTTCAAGTCACTAACTAAGTGTATGGATTGGTTAAAAAAAGACTTGAATTACTACGCGTCGGTTTTGAGGTTCTACGCTGTCTTCTCCACCGGGTACTTTGGGGTCAAATTCGCCCTTCCAATCGGCACTCAGTATTGTTGGACTTACGCCTTCATATTGTAATCTTTGTATAACTGTCTCTGTCCGGCGTCTGGAGAGCCTTAGATTGTATTCTGGACTTCCTATTTGATCAGTGTGCCCCACAACCAGCACTCGTGTAGCACCTTGATTAGCTATTGTGGCAGCGGCAAGCTTAATAACTTTTCGCCCCTTTTGCGAAAGTTGACTACTATTCAGAGCGAACCCAACAGTGAACGGTTCCTCCGATTCAGTAATATTCCTGCTCAACTGTTCAGAAAAAGGCTGCTTTATAAGCTTCTTTACAGATATTATGCTCCTCTTTGAAGCACTTCCCAGTGCTATAAAAGCTAAAATAAAGAGGAGTTTATTCATTACACATTGAAATTAATACAATCTTCAAGATTGCATTATTTGTAACTGGTAAATCTCTGTTACTTACTGTAAACAATCAAGGGGAAATTTCCCGTATCCAAAATAATAAAATAGGATACTTAAATATTTAGTTCTAACTTTAACTCATTATGGTAATCCTACTTGTTAGATATTAAGTTAAAATGCTGATAATCAACTTATACCCAAATATGTAGTTGCTTATCGTATAAATCCGCCCGTAAGGAAGAAATACCCCGTTCAGCTTACAGGAGGATAAACGACCCATCCTCCGGGTATTCTGCATAAGTGGTACAATACTTTCACCTACGAAGATAGTTTACGGTATAAATGTCTTTATATCAAGAAGTTATAGTAGTTTCTGTTCGTGAAAACGGTCGATTGAATGAAAAGGAAAGGCTGCCTAGCAATTTTGCATTTACAGCCCTTAAAAACGTTTCATCTTGTCGTTAGCGGAATCAAATCGCTTTGGCGCTCCGATTCACTCACTTTCATCAGTTATCGAGTTTTTAAAACCTACTAAACTTTATAGAAAATTCAGATACACAGGTTGTAAAAAATATCTCTATAAATTCCTTACTTACAGATAGTTATGATTTCAAACGAAAGTGTTGTACTACTTATACAGTTTACCCGATAAACGTGACTACACCTAATACCCGAAACTGATCCTTGCCCAAGTGGACGTAGATGGGTGGATAGTTCTCGTTGCTGGATTCGAGCATAATCATGTGTCCTTTGCGAACAAACCGTTTTACGCAACATTCGCCATTAACCCAGGCCACAACCACGCTCCCCGAAAATACCATCTTGACCGAATCCACGACCAGAATTGAACCGGGATAGATGTAGTCCCCAATCATACTTTCTCCTACTGCCTTGACAAAGTACGTACAGTCGGGATGGGCAACGCACAACTCATCTAAACTCAGCTTTTCTCGGATGTAATTCTCGGCGGGAGAGGCAAATCCGGCTGGAACCAACGACTCGTAAAATGGCAGTCGCTTCCGTCTAGTAGGATTGACCAGATAGATATTTTGGGGTGGAATGCGGTTTAAGGTATCAATCATGGGCGGTAGGTGAATACTGCAACAAACCGCTATATTATACTTTTGTTATATATATTGCAACTGTCACATATCCAGCATCCTATTGGCCAATCTGGCCTTCTTCTTCCAACGGGGCAGATTTACACGCTAAGCAACTAAGGGTTTAGTTATTCTTTGTCGGGACGACGTAAAGGTCGCCGGTTTCCACGATCAAACGCAGAACTACTTTCGAAGCTATATTTCCCCAATCGGTTGATGTGTTCAAAGCGGCAGGGAGATAAGTGCTCGAAATGCGTTTCATCAACTGGATAACCTTCCGACTTCAACTGCCGCAGCACTTCCTGCATATACACCGTGTTCCATAACACAACGCAATTCGCTACAATAGTAAGACTCCAGCTTGATTCCATCTGCTGCTCGTGCTGTTTGCGCCGGATCACCCCATCGGAGCCGAACCACAACCAGGCCCGAAGACCGTTCAGTTCTTCCCCTTTGTTCAACTGGCCATGAATACGCCGACGCAACGGTTTACTCTGGAGATAACGCAGAATAAAAATCGTTTTGATAAGCTGGCCATAGGCCTGTAGCACATAGGTCAGGTTGTTTTGACGAGGATAGGCCTGAAGCTTGCGGATGAATAATGAGGCTGCTACCTCACCCGATTGAACCGACCCGGCCAACCGCAGTAACTCATCCCAGTGCCGTTCAATGTAATCGGGATTGATAGTTCCCGTGAACTTCAACCCTGGGTAAGTCCAGTCCTTGCCTTTGATTTTGCATAGCCGCTGATCGGCGATATCCCGTAGGCGGGGCGAGAACAAAAGTCCCAGCAGATCGAACAACGCAAAGATAATATCGGTGTAACCAGCCGTGTCAGTGGTGTGTTCGGTAATACGTAAGTCCGTTTGATTACCAATAATTTCGTCCAGAACGACGGTGGCATCCCGCAGAGTGGCTGGTACGACCTTGGTGCCATATTGAGCGTACTGATCGGCGGTGTGGTTCTGCTGGGTAACGCCTTTGCCCGGCCCAAAGTAATTGGGCAGCGCATGGGCGTTGCGGATTTTTCCGCTGACGGGGAATCGCTGACCGTCGGAGGAAGAAAACGTCCCGTCTCCCCAGTAGGAGGCTAACCACTGGCGATGTTGCTCATTGACCAGTATATTGTTAGCCGCTCGTAGCGTTTCTTCCCTCAAATAATTGGCTCCCGTCCACCAAAGGCTCTGATAGGCTAAACCCGATGAGCGGGCCATGTCGGATAAGGGGATGTTGCAACCCAGCGCCAAAAGGGTTGCCAACAGGCGAGTAGGGTGATCCTCACCACGGGCGGCATGTTCCAGACCCGGCAAGTAGTGGGTAAAACCCACCCAGTTGTCCACCTCGACCAGAATATCGGTCAAGTCAACCGCAGGCATACGCCGATTGATCTCCTCTTGCAGGGTTTTGGCGGCAGGCGAGACTTCTTCGGCCGTTAACCGGGTCAATACCAGATGGCCGTCTTCCAAACGCAGATCGCCACCGGCTTCCAATAGCTTCTGCATGGGGGCTAATAGCGTTTCCAATTCGGTGATGCGTTGGTTGAGTCGGTCGATTGGTACCGGTAGAAGATTGAGTTGCCGACACAGTTCTTCCCGGCGAAGCGCCCATTCAGTCGGTGGCATCAGATAACTATTCAGATTGCCATATTCGTAAGAGGGCTCCACAAACACATCTCCTGAACGAAGTCGGTCCCGCAACGTGGCCAGCACACTCAGTTCATAACCAGCACGGTCCCAGCCTGTTTCCGTGTTATAGGCAAACTTGCGCCAGAGGGGCTTGATAAAGTTACTGGGTGGGGTGGGCGGTAATTTACGTCGGCTACCCTGTTGTAACTCAATGACCAGGTCGAGGGCTTTGTCGAAATCGTCACCCGTAAAACCATGTTGGAAGACGATCTGCCCCAGCAGGTACGGGGTGAACTGTTTGAAAAAGCCATAGCGTTTAGCCAGAAAGCTTAGTTTTGAGTGGCGAGTGGGATGTAACAAGGCTTCAACGGCCTGCCAGGCCAGCAGGAGTTTATCGCGGGGAATGGTTTGATAGATCGCCGGCCGCACCTGATCAGCAGGCGTTCCGGCTTCATCCAGCACGACTTTTACCGCTCCACCCAGGGTTTGCAGAGCGGTGTCTTTAGCCGCAGCAACCTCCTGCTGGTACTGTTCATACTCACGGCGGACTTTGGCCAGACGGTTGGCCGTTGCCATTGTATTCCCAGAAGGCATCAAACATGGCCAATACCTCATCGGTCAGGGTAAGCAGGCTTTCGCGCAGAAAAGCCACTAGGATGGGATAGCGTTTATGGGCCGGAAGACGTTCCAGATGGCGGTTAGACCGATGCCGGGCAATCATACTCAGCCGTTTTTGGCGATTGGCAGCCATCGAATCACCCCTCCAGGTGGGTACACCAAATTCCCGAAGGTATTTCAATTTATCCAGCACCGTGCGAATAGCCGCCGGATTACTGCCGGTTGCCGCCTGAACTAGCCACCGGTGCCGGGTAATAGTCAGATCCTTGTCCGGCGTCAGCAACCCATCCAGGCGGGCCTTCAGTTCATCGGTCAGCAGCGGACTTAGCCGCCGGTACGTCTCCAGATGAGCCTGTTCACTGATGCTGCCCACCAGCCGCTCCAGTACGAGGATCGCCGGGCGCACCAGGCGTTGCTGATGCAGCTTCTGAACCGTCATGGCCAGCAACACCCGCTCTCCATCATGCTCCAAAGCCCGTTCCAGCAGCCAGGGTTCTAACCAGGTCACATCCAACGGCTCCCATCGGCGAAAACCCAGGTGTTTGAGTATCAGCGTAAGGTGATCGCTGCGCGTTTGTTGGCGATGGCCATAGTCTGCCATATGGACAGCTTCAGTGCGGAGTTGCCTGGCGACGAACTCCACCACATCGAGGGGTAGCTGGTTCCACCAGTTATCGGGTAAAACGCCCATCAGTCGCAGTAGGCCAATTTGCAAGGCAACGGCTAACCGATTGGTCTCTCCCCGCAAAGTAAGGACGACTAATCGGTCGGCATGAGTCAGGTAAAAATGTTGGCGAAGATCCGCTTCCAGAATGATGGACGGGACGGACTCATAGCGGGTCCGTTCGGGAACAGATAAAAACCGGGCCGCCGGAGCGGTCGAGTGGCATTGTCCGGGTTATCAAAAAGGGTGTCCAAATCGGTCCTCGTTTTTAGCGCACACAGGCCGATTTTAGGGGCGAAAAGTTAGCTTTGTAAAGGAGTTCCTTTTTGATAAGTCAGCATGGACAAAAAACTGTCAGACCAACCCAAACGGATAGCTCTATACGCCCGCGTGTCCACCATCGACAAAGGACAAGACCCCGAAACGCAGCTCCGGCCGTTACGAGAGTATGCCGACCGGCGCGGTTTCGTTATAGCGGCTGAATACGTTGATACGGCCTCGGGAACTACTGAGGAGCGGACGCAGTATCGGGCTATGATTGGGACTGCCCGCAAACGGCAGATCGATGTGGTGTTGGTCTGGAGATATGATCGCTTTGCCCGTTCAACGCAGGCACTGGTTAATGCCTTGAAAGAGTTCCAGAGTCTGGGGGTTGACTTCATCTCCTACCAGGAGAATATCGACACGACCACGCCGACGGGCGAATTGATTTTCCATGTGATGGCCTCACTGGCACAGTTCGAGAGTTCGCTCATCAGTCAGCGAGTACGAGCGGGCATGGCTCGGGCCAAGGCGCAGGGCAAACAGATTTCCCGGCCACGATTAGACTCAAGCAAGCAGCAACTCATTGCCAACCTTTATCAGCAAGGCATTTCCATGAATCAAATTAGTAAACAAACGGGTGTTGCTTACGGCACCGTCTATAACTATACGAAGAAGATGGCCAAGCTGAACTCCTGTGTCCGATTAAAACCATAAACCAATCTTAAACAAAAGCCTCTTCCTGTAACAAGCCTAATACATTGTCTAATGTTGACGCGCTTAGTGACTCCCATCCATACAACGTACGACCTTGACCTTCGACCTCATAAATAAGGCCATCTCGCGTAATTCCATTCACTAAATAACCCTCGTCAGTTAGCCAGTCATCCAGTAAATAAGCCTCCTTCATCAGATCCCCAAATTGATCTAAAACATGAGTAGCAAATGCTTCCTGAATAAGTTCGAGGAGAAGGGAATGATTTGAGTAGTTCATATACAAGCGTATGAGGTATTAATATAAGCAAATTTACCGAAAGAATCAAAGCAAATTTGCCAGAATATTTAGACGGTCACATTCAAAACTAAGTCTTTAGTTACTTAGCGTGTAAATCTGCCCCGTTGGAAGAAGAAGGCCGTTCACTGTACGGTATGGTAACAACCACGTTTACATTAGGCTGTACCTGCCCCTGCACGGCCATATTCCCCAGTTGGTTAACCAGTAATGTAACAATCTTCTTTTCTAATTCAGTAAACTCCTGACGCGACTCTGTAAACAGATTCGACTGATAGTTAGTCGGATACCGGTTGAAAAGCGATAGTTGCTGAGGCTGAAAATCTGCATTCTTCATATAGATGCGGAGTCTATATACAAAGATTGAAAAGAAAAAGATGAAAAGTAAATTTGGTCGTATCAAATTTACTTTTCATCAAAAAACTAACCGACCAAACCTTACTTTTGAGTACAAAAGCACCGACCAAACCTCACTTTTCAACCGATCAAACCTCACTTTTAGCGCATCTCCTCTGCTTCAATTCATGTTTAAAGCGTGAAATTAGAGGATATACAGCCTGATTTCAGGGATATAACTGGAAAAATGTGTCAATAAGTCACAAAAAATACACGGTATCAGTGGTTACTGGAGGGCACCGACTAAACCTCACCTTTACTCCGGCCAAACCTCACCTTTGTCCAATACACCGACTAAACCTCACTTTTCAACCGACTAAACCTCACTTTTGTCCCGGCCAAACCTCACTTTTTGAGAAGAGCCTGACCGACTAAACCTCACCTTTTGACCGACTAAACCTTGTTTTTCTCTCTCTAACTTGCTAATAGTTAGTAGGTTATGAGCCTATTAAATCAATCAAAAATACTATTGATAAACGTCAAAAAAATCAAACGCTAATATTGACTATATAAAAGGGAAAAAAATCGAAAATTAGATATAACTATTTACCTTGCAGGGAAATAGGACCCCCCATTTTGCTAAACATTTGCAGCATGGCTAAAGCAAAATTATCTGATCTACTTCCACTACCAGCGATTCGGGTATTACTAAAGTCCTGTTCGACTGATTTACAGCCAATTACTCATCAGGTCAATGCTTTACCCCAAGAGTCGGATTTGGAGTACTATTTTGTACCCGCTGAGCAGATGGAATTATTCAGACCCTATTACCGACCTGGAAAACCCTTCAAAAACTTAAAACTTATTAATTTCGAGCGGCCCGCCATCTCCCTTACCTTTTACAATAAACATAAATACAAGATTGACCGGGGTATTAAACCCGAGTTGGCTCATGATATTTTGAAGGAGCGACGGGACAATCTGTATGCTCGATCTTTTCTGGATGAGTTGACCCCTGGCCAACAACAGAAACTACAGAATATTGATAGTTTACTACGCGCTATTCGGCAGGCACCCGATCAATTTCAATTATGTGTATCGAATTATCATCATTATTACCGATACTGGTATTGCTCATTCCGATTTTTTGAGGATGCGGAGGAGATAAAGACGGGAACGGCAAATGAGCATATGCTAAAGCATACCCAACGTACTGATGAGCGCAGTACGGAACAACTCATTAATGAGCGGCTGAATATTATATTTATTGATACCAAATACATAACCCGCCCCGTCCCCTATGATAACAAGCTCATTGATCGTGAGTTGGAGACGTATACGGACCGTATTAATTTTGGTAAAGCCGCTTTGTACATACGGTCAATTGAATAATCAAAATGTAGTCTACAGCACTTTTTTTAGCGCGATCAGCCCACGAACTTTGCCGCTTATGGTAAAGGCAGGTTCTATTTCAATCGCATTAGGGAAAGCGATCAAACAAGAGCGGATAAAAAAAGGAGTTACACAAGAGGAACTTGCTGATCGGTGCGGTTTAGATCGAACCTATATTTCAAAGATCGAGCGGGGCCTAAAAAATCCAACCTTATCGGTAGTTTGGGAAATTGCCACCATGGGCCTTAAAATCGATTTTCTGTCATTAATGGCGATGGTTGTGCAGCATCTACCCGTTACAAGGAAAAATCAGATTGACAAACCCAGTCAGGATGATAGGCAGGAATAATGGGGTATCCCCGTTCACGTGAAATGCTGGCTACCGCTTTAGCCGTTCGTTGATGATTTCTTCTTAGGGGTAGCTAACACAGTTGGGTAGTTTTGCCGTTTCGTACAAAAACCGTCATCTCTCCATAACTTCTTAGTAGTCAATAGATTGTAAATATACACTGTGCTTGTCTAAGGCTTATTTATTTCCTATCAGGTGTTCAATTTGGCCAATAAACTTGTGTACAGGAAAATCCTAACGTTTTATAAGTCAACTGATTACCGCGATTCGTCAAAATAGCCATATGATCCCTATATCCGCCAATCTTTGTAAAGTGACGGATTTTGTACGAAACGGCAGAACTACCCGACTCAGCAAATAACTGAATTGCTTAAACAATCCACAAGTCTGCGAGAAGTTGCCCGTCAGACCGGGGCTGCCATGAATACCGTGCGAAAGGTCAATGCTTTATTAACGAAATGATGTTGTCAGTAGCTTACAGTCAAGCGATAGACGCTTGTTTTTGCCGCTCCATGTTTAGCTCATAATTAGCCTGCAACCGCATCCAGTAGCCTGCTGAAATACCCAATGCCTTTTCCAGTTTCAGGGCCAAAGCCGCCGATATATTCCGGTTTCCTTTAATAACCTCGGTAATCGCATTGGGATAGGTGCCCAACTCAAGGGCAAAAGCAGAGGGAATGATTTCCCGTTCTTCTAACTCTTCGGCCAACACGACACCCGGATGGGTTGGTTTGGCTGAGGTTAATTCCTGACCGTCGTGGTCAATAGCTTTGTGCATCATTAGCGATAGTGATTTGATAAGTCCTCAATGTACACCACTTCAATGTGTTCGACCTGATCGTAAGTTAGGCGAAACTCAATCCGATACTGCCGGTTGACCCGAACCGAGTATAACCCTTGTTTATCTCCCTTGAGTGCTTCAAAGTGCAGGCTTTTGAGCCCGCGCAGTTCGTTGGAGTTGTCGGCCGCAATGAATTGATCGACGCGCCGAATGTACACATCGATCACCGATTGATCATACTTGGGTTTGCCAGGGACCTTCTGCTGATGGTATAGTTTTTCTAAGTACTCATTAGCAAAGGTAACCAGCATCCGTATTTCTCTGTTAAATTATACAGTAAATATAATACATTTTCTGTAAAATAATAAGGTATTACAAAAAATGTATATAAACTATTGTGTAAATAGCCTACGTAACAGAAAGTGATATGCAGCCCGTATGTGGAACTTGCATTAGTAGACTAACAAGGAAGCTAATAAATAACAAAGTATATAAGTAACAAAGTCTCAAAGTAAGTAAGTAATAATGTAACAAAGTACATAAGTAGTAATGTAACATTGATTAATTGAAGAGCTAAATTCAGTAATTATTGCTCTGAAAAAGAAGTAGTTAGTTTTACGTAGTAATCTTGTTCGGTTTGTTTTTTAATGTAAAACTGAGTCGTTTCAAATAATTCATGGCGCAGATGCCGCTGCACATGTACTGGTTCTACCCCGGCCTTTATCAATAATTGCCCCGTCGTATGTCGAAGGCTATGGGCCGAGAGTCGGGGCCTTTTCAAAACTAATTGCTTAAGGTATTTATCCACCCGATATCGGATCTGATACGTTTTTAAATCAGGAAATAGTTCTTTTCCCGGATGAATTGAGAGTGGCCAGTACCGCTCTGCCTGTAGATAAGCCTCCAAAGCCTGGGCACAGGTGCTGAATAGGTTGATGTCTTTCTTAGTATGTTTTCCTTTCCCTTTTACCCAGAGTTGGTTGCGCTCAAAATCGATGTCGCCGATCTTAAGCCGGGTCACTTCGACGGTCCGAAGTCCCTCAATAACGAGTAAGGCCACGATAGCCCGATCCATAGGATCATCAATCGCCTGGAGCAATTCGTCGCGTTCAGCCCGCGCCAGGCTGTCTTTATAAAACTTGCGTTCGGTAGTAAGTCCCCGTACAGCCGCTACATCCCGCAGAGCATCGACTTGGTCGGCCGACAAGCCCACTTGGGTTCGGTTCTTGATCACCCAGGCCGCTAATTGCTTGATGGCGGAAAGCCGAATATTGACCGTAAAAGCGGATAACCCTTCTTTTTTGAGCCACTCGACGTAGTGTCCCACTGTCTGTCCAGTAAAGGGGGCTGGCCTACCCCTTAACTGCTCATTAGCCAAGTAGCCAAAGAAAGCATTGAGGGATTTGGTATAGGTATCTTTCGACTCGTCACCCCGCAAGGTAGTCGTATCCCGCAGAAATCCCAGGATCAACTCGTTGGCCGCTGGAATCGTCGTCGAAGCGGGTGGCGGGTCAGCCACCAGATGAGGCATACCCTGGGTATGATGAAACAGGAGAAACTTTCGTAAAGGGGAAACCCGGTTAGCGGGCAGGCCAGCCGTAAACAGACTCAGGCTAAATCGGTCAATGGAATAATTGTTGGTCAGACAAAAGACCAGGTAGGGACGGACAATGCGGGGATAGTTGCCGGGTTTGGGCAGCCAGGCGGCAAAGTAGTTCAGTACCTGAGTGAGGGTAATCACACTCCCACCGGCCTGGATAGCCTCAGTGGTATGCTTGCCCTGGGTAAGCTGAAGCGATTGTTTTGCCATTGATGGGTTGACGTTATGATTGCAATCTAAACATTTTTTCAACGTCTCGGAAATACGCATTTCCGAGAATCGTTGAATTTGTACATTTATTTTTAATCAACGTTGGAGTAAGTCGGCCTTTATAATATTATTTTGTTATATATAATACAACTATAGTAGATAAGTGTTAATTTCGGCCCGGCAGCACTTGCGGAGTAACATTAACCTAACTAGATTGATATCAACGAGGCTACACACCTGAGTTTGATAGTCCGCCCTGATTAACAACCCTTGTTCAGTTATTGGTAGTGGTAAGATAGCCGCTGATGACTTATCTTAGCCCGATGATAAGCGAAGTTAAACAATACACCTGCTCCCGCTGTGGTAGTGTCAATTTACGCAAAAACGGGCACTCGGCCGAA
>NZ_BAAGTT010000013.1:0-38984 GCF_054781775.1 Spirosoma areae
ATTTATAGGTTGATGAGCTTATTGCTGAAGCTCTAACAAGATAGGTAAAAGGCACAAGTCTGCCTACTCCTGTTGTCCTGGGTATTCAATGGTACCTGCACAATCATTCGATTTCAGGACGATACAAAGTGTCTTGTCCTAGAAATAAACCGACGTTTTTATGAACGCTACCAGGGTAGGGGGGAGGTAGCCGAAAACGGCCTTTTTGCGTTCAATAAAACCGTTCAATTTAATCGTTCACGATTTTGCGCCGGGTTGAGGTTTATCTGGTCGGTTTGGGTTCAATCTTGTTGTAGAAGTATTCTATTTGGTGTGAAATGCTGTATTTTTCCTTTCAGAACTTGACAATCAGGCAATAATTGTTCCAAAAGGGTATAGAACGCTTAACTTTGGAAAGCTTTCAAGACGTAAGCCAGTTAATGCCAAATGATGTACTCAATACAGCACTTGATGGGCTGCAACTGCCCGACCGTCGGCTCATCTTGATTAATCGACAAGGAATCCTCGCCTTACTTTTTTCATCAGTCGGCAACTTGCTCAGACATTTCTTGAAAAGGGGATCTATATTCGCTTGTCCAGCGATTGAATGATTTCAGCCTTAAACTAAACTCCTTTAGCTGCTCGACAGTCGTCAGGGTAGTAGCTTACCGCTGGTAAATCAAACTGGCTAAAATTTGGCTAATTTTCATGAAGGAAGATCTTCATTCGGTCTTCGTCATCCCCCCATCGTCATCATCGTACTCCTCTGGTATATCATCACCCCTGTAGAGGTAAGTAAAATAATACGTGATCCATTTGTCGGCGGGAATGAACTCCCGGCCAGTAATCCGGTACGCCTGTCCATGGTCTTCACCCTTCAACATGTCACCTACGGTCAGTAGCGGACTGAACTCATAAAGTTTAACGATGGCATCCAGTACAGCATTGATCTCTTCTTCTACCTCTTCTATCCAGGTATCCCCCTTTTTGATCTGTTCGACCAGCGAGCGAACCATTAAACGACCCATCGCCAGACCAACCAGCCAGCCATTGGGCAAAAATCGCTTCTGTTCGTTCATTAGCTGGAGAATCGTCAGCTTAAGTCGCCGATCCGGATCATCGGTTTGAATCAAAGCGTTACGTAAGCCCAGTGTTTCGATCATAATCCGAACCTCCTGGGGGTCTTTGATGAGTGCCTTGGCCAGTTCGACGACACTAGTGATACCATAAGCTTGTTTTAACTGGTCAATCTCCTGATCAGTCCAATTCGGGGTTGGCTCTCGATGAGTCATGTATAAGGGCTTGAAGTAAGGATTAAAACCGCAATTCGTTTCTCGACGAACGAGTTGGCATACAGAGATCTACAAAAGGGCTACAAATCTTCAAAGTTGATGTTTCTTTCAATAATTGGCTTAGTGTAATTGAGGTTATAAGCTTTAATCCACCAAATTATTTTGCCTATCATTTCTCGATACTGCTCGTTCTTCCGCCTTTCATTGAACCTATGCACATTAAATAGAACATCTTCGAGCAATCGTATGGTCAGATTGGCTACGGCGTGTGCTTGGACGGGTTGACGGAGGGCAACCATAGCTACAGAACTATCTTTCCCAAGAAAATTACCCGTAATGACATCCGTTGCGTGTACTGACCTAGACCAACTTCTGTATAGTGTCTCGTACAAGTCAAACTTGCCCAAGTGTTTAGCTAAGTCCTGAATACTTTCAAGAAACTTTGGTTTGCCCTCTTCGTCTTGGTTGGTCAAATCGCTGAAAGGGGTGAACCACCCTTTAACTTTCTTTTTTATTTGCTTTACTCGAACATACTCGTTCTTTACTTCGGTGTGTTCAGGCCGTTCTATCCATTCATCAGCGGCAGCAATTTTTCCTTCCAGATTACTGATTTTAGGAACGTCTTTGTACACCCGACCGTGTTTGTAGTCTTTCTGATACTGTTTATAATTGGAATCATTGGGATCGTGCCGTTTGAGGAAAGTTAGACGTTCGGCGTAAACCGTAAATAAATAACACAACGCACGCCGATCCGTATCTGTTTTCAAGATGTATTCTAAGCTGAGGGTCGTTTCGAAGAGAGTGCGCAATAGAATCTCACAGGGATCCGCAACGTGTGATTTTAACAGAATGGAAATCGCATCCGTCAGTTCCAAGATGCGCCGGAACAGGGAAATGATGGGTATGCTTTCTTCTCTAAGATCCTCCTTCCGAAACTCCCAGTCTAATATGTGAGTGCCAAAGTCAACGAATTCGTCCAGTCCTTCCGTGTATAAAGCCAGCGCTTTGGTAAGTTCAGCATCCTCGCCGGGATGCCGACATAGTATGTCTTCTTTGGGTTGAGTTCTTGTAAGGGGCATAGTACGATTTTGTTTTGGTTAATAGGTTCGGCCAGACCTGCCCGTGTTCTCACCCCCATCATCTTCTTAAACTACTGATGATTAAAGCAGTTCCAAATCCAACTACCCGCTTAATACAAGTTAAAAATTGTGTCCGCCAAAGTGATCTTTCAAATAGTTATTTTTTGGTAAGTTTGATGTCCATACTCCCTCCTTCCTATGACCCCATTTCTACTCCTGTTATTAGTTGTCGCCCTGATATTTGTCTTGGTCCAAGCTTTAAAAATTAAGTCTAAAGACCGGGAGTTGATCTCAGCCAAGACCACTATTGATCAACAGACCCTTGCTGCAACCACTCGGGAAGCGCAGTTACAAGGTGAAGTCGACCAGCTCAGCCAGTACCTCTCCATTTTAGACGCCGAGCAGTATGCCACAGATGTGCGTGCTCTGGCGGAGAATGAAGCGGCTACTCTCCTCACGCGTGCCCGGCGCGAGGCTGACGACTTACGCATGGCCGCAACTGACGAACTTAAGCAAGCTCGTTCGGAGAGCAAAGAGATCCGCGATCAAGCGGGCGTTAGAGCCCGTGTTCTGCAAACGCAAGCCGATGGCGTGCTACTAGATGCCACTAAGGAAGCCGCCCGCATCATTACCATTGCCATTCAACGGGCCGAAGAAATTGCTGGAGAGGCCCTGGCAGCCGCCCGGAATGCGGATGGCCTGGAGAAAACTATTCAAGCGCTTAAAAATGTCATTGACGGTTACGGCGACCAGTACCTGATCCCATCGTATGTCTTGCTGGATGAGCTAGCCGAGGAATTCGGCCACACCCAAGCGGGCGAGGAACTAAAGCGGGCTCGTGAGCGGACCAGACTGATGATAAACACTCGTTTAGCTGCTCGGTGCGATTATGTCGAGGCAGTACGTAGTACCAGCGCCGTAAACTTTATTACTGACGCCTTTAATGGTAAAGTGGATACCGTACTGGCCAGCGTTAAGCATGATAACTATGGTACGCTGAACCAGCAAATCAAGGATGCCTACGCTTTGGTTAACAATTTGGGTAAACCCTTTAAAGACGCCCATATTACTCCGGAGTATTTACAGTCCCGTTTGGAAGAGTTGCGCTGGGCCACCGTCCTGCACGAACTGAAGCTGAAAGAGCGGGAGGAGCAGCGGCTCATCAAAGAGCAAATTCGAGAGGAAGAAAAAGCACGACGCGACTTTGAGAAAGCCCAGCGCGATGCTGCCAGGCAAGAAGATACGATCCAGAAGGCCATCGATAAAATACAGCAACAAGCCGCTAAAGCCTCGGCCGAGCAGCAGGCTGCCTTCGACGATCAGCTACGTGAATTAGAAGCTAGGTTACGGGTGGCCCAAGAAAAAAATCAGCGCGCGCTCTCCATGGCCCAACAAACGAAGTCAGGCCACGTCTACATTATTTCTAATATTGGCTCTTTTGGCGAACACGTCTACAAAATCGGCATGACTCGCCGTCTTGAACCCCTTGACCGGGTGCGTGAACTGGGTGATGCTTCGGTGCCCTTTGAGTTTGACGTCCACGCGCTGCTCTTTAGCAACGATGCACCCGCCCTGGAGCGTGATTTGCACCGCCACTTCCTGAATAACCAGATTAATAAGGTCAATCCGCGTAAAGAATTTTTTCGCGTGGATTTAGCCCAGATCAGGTCAGAAATTGAGCGTTTAGGGATCGACACGAAATGGACTCTTTCGGCCGCCGCCCGTCAATACCGCGAGAGCCTGGCCGTTGAACAAGCCCTGACGAGCGACACACGTTACCGGGCTGAGTGGGAGAAATTTCAGTTAGAAAACATCCCTACTGAATTAGAAGCGGAAGAACAGGAGCTATAAACTACCTTTCTATCCGATCAACCTTAACCCTCACTTATCAACCCTGACTATGAGTTGGAAAGGAGCCGTCCGCTCGTTTGCCGCCACTGCGCGGCGCATCGAACGTGACCAGCAGCGACGTACCCGTGTTGCCACACAACAATTTAAGCAATTGCAAAAGGAACAGGCAATCACCAGTGCCGCCCAAGCCGTGCGCGATTATGACGAGTATATCAGCGTCATTAAATCCGTTCATTACGATTGCAGTGATTGGCTTAATTGGTCAGCTATGCAGCAGGAGCCTCCTCCGAGTTCGCCTTCACGGAGTATCCAGGAGGAGCAGCGTGCCCAAGCTGCTTTGGACGCCTACCAACCTACCTTCTTCGACCGGCTGTTCAAACAAGGCCCCCGTAAGGTTCAGCGCCTGGAAGAGACCATCATTGCGGCCCGTCAGCGCGACCAGCAGATCACTATTGAACGTCAAGCCGAGTACGCCCGCCAGCTAAACGAGTGGCAGGACCGGCAGTACCTCACTCGTCAGGTGCTGGACAGAGATTCGGATGTATACTCACAAGTGTTGGAGATTTTTGCGCCTTTTGAGGGTAACTCTCACCTGGAATCACGGCTTGAATATACCTTTACCGCTGACCACATCGAAGTCGATGTACACGTAAGTAGCGCGGACGTTATTCCCGATTTTGTCGTTAGCCAGCTTGCCAGCGGGAAGCTCTCCCGTAAGGCGCTGCCTGTTAGTAAATTCAACGAGCTCTACCAAGACTACGTATGCGGTTGCTTGCTGCGTGTGGCCCGCGAAGTGCAAGCTCTTTTGCCCGTCAGCCAGGTCGTTGTCCATGCCTTAGCGAAACAGTTGAACCCCATCAACGGCCAGGTAGAAAGCCAAGTTATTGTATCGGCCGCAATGCCCCGAGCTACCCTGACTGAACTCAATTTTATTACTTTGGACCCGTCTGATTCAATGCACAACTTCAACCACAACATGAAATTCAGTAAGACTGGTGGATTCCAGGCCGTGGATCGCGTGGGCCTCGCGGCTCCGATACCCCTCAACAAACGGCGATGATTCATACCCGTCATGGTAACTTTTAACAGGGAGGTAGAAATTCAACGAATAACGTCCCTTCCCGCTCTATCCTTAAAAATGACATCTATTTTTAGGATAGAACGGGAAAGCTCATCTTAACTATTATTTAAATTTTCACTGTCATAAATTATTCGTTTTCAGTTATTTACTTGATTTGCAGCTACTGTTTCAAACCGTTAGCTCGATAGCTCAGCTTTAGCTTGTGAAAACTTTAATAAAAATAACTTTCTGATAATCAAACTTTTATAGATAATAAATTTTAACTCTATTTTTTCTATACCTTTATGGCCTGATAGACTTATTATGGACCAGACTAACTCATTAAATAATGACTTACAACAAGAAAATGGTTTAAAAGAATCAGAGTCCCTTGTTATTGAAGCCAAAAAGGCTCCTAATTCGCTCCTGGAACGGCTCATTCGGGAAGTGAGAACCGAAGCGCAGCTTAACATTCTGGCTTACAACCGAACTCACAACCGGCATAACCGTGGCCGATAGTAAAGATGTTAAGGCTAGCCTTGATACGGTGTTGATTAAGGTAGCGAGCCGCTGTAATATAAACTGTACGTACTGCTATGTGTACAACATGGGAGACGACAACTGGTCCCGGCAGTCTAAGTTTATGACGAGGGAAACCGTACAGGCAGTCTGCTCATCCCTGGCGTCATTGGCCGCACACCAGCGGGATTGCTTTAGTGTCGTGTTGCACGGTGGCGAGCCCCTGTTGTTAGGCGCAGGCAGGTTAAGCGATTTACTGAAACAACTGCGAACTGTTCTGCCCCCTCGCTATCCGATCAGTATTCAGACAAACGGTATACTGATCACAGAAGAAATCCTGGACGTCTGCGCCCTGTATCAGGTAAGCGTGGCTATTAGCCTTGACGGGCCAGCGCACGTACACGATAAGTTTAGAGTCACCCATGGTGGCACCGGAACGTTTAGGCAGGTCATTGCAGGAATCGCCACACTACAATCGCACCCGGAAGCCGCTTTTCTTAACGCGGGCCTGCTGGCAGTAGTCAACCCGGCTACTGACCCAGCGGAAATCTATAACTTCTTCAAAACGGTGGGTGCGCCCAGCGTTGATTTTCTCTACAAAGATGGTAACCATACCACTTTGCCAGTCGGTAAAGCGGCCGTGCACTCGCTGGAGTATGGTAAGTGGATGGTTGGCTTGCTGAATAGCTACATGAACGACGTAGATCCGCTACCCATTAGAGTTCTCGATGACATGCTAAAGGTACTCTTAGGAGGAAGTGTTTCCAAAGAAGGGTTAGGGGTCACTGATTTTGGGATTCTAATTATTGACACCGATGGTGCGCTCATGAAAAATGATACGCTAAAAAGCTCCTTCAATGGTGCCGATAAGTTTTTGCAACCGGTCAATGTTACAAAGACCAATTTGATTGATTTCCTGCATTCCGTCGACTTTGACCAGTACCGACAGATGCAGAAGCCAACCAGCAAGAAATGTCTCGCTTGTGCGGAACTGAACGTCTGCGGTGGTGGTATGATTTTACACCGTTGGCACGACCAGAGCGGCTTCAACAATGCTTCCGTATACTGTTCAGACCAGCTCCATTTGATTAGCCACATGCGTCAACTACTTAGTGCCTACAGCTTAGACCATGCATACTGTTAAGGTGATCGATTTCTCAGATACTATAGTTGAAGAACGCCCTTTTCCACACTTCTGCTCCAAGTCGGTTTTCTCCCCAGCGCTTGAGAAAGACCTGTATAGCTGGTTGTCAAGCACCATCATTTGGGAGTTGACCCGAACAGAATTTTATGAGCAGTACGAATTTAGCCTCTTACATGTTAAGCTTCCATCTAAATTACGCTGTTTGGTTGAAGACGGGCTAATCAACGCGATCAAGGCACAAATGGAAGCGACCTTTGAGGTTAATGGTTTAGAATTGGCAGGTGCCACGGTGCATAAGCTTACCGACGGACAGCATATAGGAGTTCACAATGATTTTATTGGTAAAGAGGAAAGCCATCGACTACTTATACAAATTAATTTCAACTGGACTGAAGATAACGGGGGGTACTTACTGCTATTTAATTCCGCTAACGCGGAAGATGTCAGTGACATTATCCTTCCGGTAAGTAACTCGGCATTTGGGTTTGAGATCTCAAACAAGTCGAACCACGCGGTGTCTAAGGTATATGATTTTTCGCGTTACACGCTAGTATACACCTTCAAGCAGTCAGAACGGTAATGAAAATACGTACTCACAGCTTGGATTATCTTAATAACGATCCGTTTATCATTTGTGAGCCAGCGTTAGCCCAAAGCCTAGCCCAGGCTGGATGGAACAAACTGGCTAAAGAAACCGGTGTTAGTACTGATACTTATTGTATAGCTAATTGCTTGAGTAACTCCGGGCAAACTATCAACAACCAACAACGTATAGAAGTAAAAGGGACGGAAGGGGTAATTATTGAAGTCCCTGATTTTAATAATCTGCGTCATTTTTACAAGGAGCACGGGCTTGATCCATTGGCTACTGCTGAACTCGAAGCAAAACACGTGCAGGAAAAGCTCCAGCGAGCTTTAGCGCTGCTTGAAACAGTAGAACCAGTAACCGCGTGCATTGGTACATTGGTCAGAACGCTACAGGTCTTGCGACAAGAGGACTTCGAAGTGGATACAAGCTACAGCCACCCCAAAATTCCATTTTCCGTTTTTGTCTCCGTTTGCGAAGATGCTTCACTTCTTTCCTCCCTACGGGTTGCAGAGTCAATCCTGCATGAGGTCATGCACCTTCAGCTAACTTTGCTGGAGGATGAAATAGAGTTAATTCGCCCCGAAAGCAACAACCTTTATTTTTCGCCATGGCGCGACGAAGACCGGCCGGCTCGAGGAATATTACACGGTTTGTATGTTTTTAGAGCTGTTCATGACTTTTACGTCTCTTTCGCTGCCACCCAGAATTATTCCGAAGAAGTAAAAGATTTTTTATTGTATCGAATAGAGTCTATCGAAAGTGAACTCAATTCGCTGAGTTATTTTAATCGAATCCCTGATTTAACACATAACGGTAGATTACTTGTGTGCCAAATATTCAAATTAAGAATGGACGTAATTTACCCATGACAGCAGCCAAAAACGGAGCCTGAGGTTTCTGACATTCCTTAAAGAAATCCTTAGCTTTTCGAACATCGCTGGTGTTTCTATTAAAGACACACCTGTAAGCATCTTTGCTGATATTCAAACCAACACAAAACTGAATTGTCTCTTCTCAATTTCACGGCGACGGCGGCCCGACCCTTTTGTTCACTTTCACTTGACGACGTACAGTTTAAAGACTAATTCATAGATCAGCAATAAATTTATACAGTCGGTAGTTCAGGGAAGTTACATCTAACACAATAAGCAAACATTGCTGAATCTTTTGCTGCATTATTTAACACTTCGTTTGCATTAATAATAAGATTAATAAGTTCAACTTTTGTGGTTTTTAAAGCATTAACTGCTAGATCAAGTTGTTCTTCGTTATTAATATCTATCCTAGTAAGTATTTCAAGTGCTTTTAATACTTTAATATGATTAAGCCTTGATTCATTCATTCTATCCAATTCTAAAACCCCAATAGTCTTAGCACCTTTTGTACTTCCACCCACAGGGACTGGAACTTCTTTCTTAAAAGTCATAAAATCTGCAGGATTTTCAACAGTGGGATCTATTAACAAACGATCCTCATCAACTAAATTATTAATGTGGTTATGAAAAAGCTTTCTTGTTAATTCATTACCTAGTGGGAATTCATTTTTTTTATAAGTGCGATTACATATTTCACAGGAAAACAAAAGATTTGCCCAATCATATGCTAACCAATAATATCCAGGATATACATATCCTTTCGTTCCTACTTTTTTATAGGCGCTTTTTGGTCTAAAGTGTTCGACATCTCCATAACTAGTCTTTGTAAAAATGGATTCACAAAAACAACATTTTTGGTGTTGATCTGATTTCAGTAAGTTTTTTACAGTCGAATCGCCATATATCTTGGAATCAAATTTCATAGATTTTAATGATCTATTCTTTACACCTACAGCAGAAGTATAAAGGTGAGGACTAGCTGCGTATGCATCATTTAACATGTTGGTTTGTGTTACACCGTCGCCGCTAAGAATAGCAGGTATGGCCAAAGTTTTATTTATTCGAATCATCGGTCTTGCTTTTTTCGATATTCATACTTTCTGCAAGGTTTTTTAAGATTTCCATTGCATCTGATTCTTTTTTGTTATCACCAAATGGTAATCCATCTATTTCAATATTAAGTGTATTCAGTTTTTCTTTTTCATTTTCGGTTAATGTTTCTTTTTTCAACAATTTTCTACGCTTGGCCGTTTTTTCTGAAATTTCAGGGCTTCGGTCACTTTCAATGCCAAACAAATCACTTGTAACAACTTGCCCAATACTCCAGCCTTTTATAACTTCTGGATTACTATCTATCATTACCTGTGTACCGTTTTTATATACAACACAAATATTTTCGGTTTCTGAAGATTGTGCCATAAAAGGACTGTGTGCAGTACAAATAAATTGAGTTTTCTTAAAATGTTTGATTAGAAAGCTTTTTAAGGTTCTTTGCCATACAGGATGTAAATGCAAGTCAATTTCATCTATTATAACAACAGCTGGTTCATTTAAAGGATTATCACTTTCAGGATTCAGCCATAACATTCTAATCGCCAAATCGACTGCCCATGATAACATAGTTTGATAGCCTAAGCTAACATTGAATAAAGGTATAAGACCATGAGCAGTTTGAATTTCTACAATTCTTTCATTTTTTTCACCATCAGAATTTATAGGAGGGTTGATGATAATTGAGTTAGCGTTTTTTATATCTGGCAATAGATCGGCAACTAATTTTTTTAATGTTTCGAGCAATTTTATAGAAGTATACGTTTTGTTTTCTTCCTCAGCGTCTTGATTTTTTAATTGTTCTTTTGTTGAAGCATAATCCAAATATGCTAAAACTTGCTCTGGATCATACAATTCTCCTAAATCAGAAAGCAAATTAAAAGTTGGATCAATTAATTCCTGATTTTCAAAATTTTTACGGGCTAAGTGTCTACTAGCACTATAAGCAAATAGATTTGGAGTATTAAATTCTGGCATTTCCACAGAATGAGGTTCAATGAGTTCCATTTTACCATCTATTCTTTCAAAATCAATTGATATAGTTAATGTATTTTTTGGCTTTTTATCTAAATCGCAACCATTTGCGAAAGAAGCTGATAGACTAGTTTTGACATTTTTGCCAGACCTTAGTATACTATCATAGTACACATCAACATCAAAACTTAGATCGTCCATTAATGGCTTAATTCTTTTCGGCAACTCTTCCGAATTTTTAAGATACTCTTTCGAAATTGTTGTTATTTTAGATATTTTTTCTATATCATAGTTAGCTTCATAAAGTAATTTTGCAATCCTTACTCGTTCGTTATGTTCCGCATTCGGAGGAGCAATAACCGGAACCATCCATGCTAAGCACTTCAATAAGGTTGTTTTCCCAACTCCATTATCACCTAAGATAAGCGTCCACCTCGCTATAGAGCCATCCTCGTTTATCAAGCTCAATTCTTGCTCTTCACCAAAACTTTTTACATTTTTTACTTTTAACGATGTAAAATACATTGGCAATTTGTTGATTTGGTCACTCATAATTTAGTTGTATCAAATGGTAGTTAATACTTAAATGCAGAAAGATAGGTTGGTAAATTTTAAGGTAATTTAGTTTTGTTATACTGGTTGATGATGTTGAGTATGCGGGCAAAATGGCTGTCATCGGTCTTAGCAAATGATAATGTTTTATGGGTCAAATGCGGTTGGCGTTGACGGAGCGTGTTGTTGAACCGCTCGAAGTGAGCCTTACTACCCGGTTATTAACGACGCCGACCAGCCGGAATCAACTCATTACAAACTGAATAGGCATCGGTAAAAATACCACTTTCTGTTGATAATGGTCGGTAAACTTGACCACAATATCCGACAACCATAGTGGCCCCGGTCGCCGGTGGTAAAGTCTACAATCTGGCGAGCGTTGCGTTCCAAGGCCAACCAGACCCACGTTTTAACGTCTTCTTAGGACGAGTCAAACACTTCTTCGTTCAGAGAAAGGCAAAAATTTAAATTTTCTGAACTTGTAACATTCTGTAATTTAAATTATTATGCAAATATTTTGTTGATTTGAAATCGTCCACGAAAACCCTGCCTTCTTGAATTGGCTTTTGACCTATATTAGTGGGAGACCTTTTTGGCAAGCCCATAGCCTGATGCCGATAAAAAGCGTTTCGCATTTTCATCGGTTAGATTCAACTCGATCATATAGCGAATAGCGGCTTGTTTATTGCTCGCTTTTTGATAATAATGCTTGCAAATTTGATAGCCCACAAAATAACCTAAGTCTCGTACTGACTGGCCGGCAATTTCCCGCTTTCCGTATAACCAACCCCCTTTCCAATCAACCTCAGCGTACATCTCTTTTTTAAAGGCATCCCAAACCAATTGCTCATGTTTTAACCCAAAGGCGGTATGGCCGCCAGGATTTACAGCCGCTAAGGATTGTTCATAAACCAGTTCCGCGATGAAGTCGGCCATGCCCTCCTCTATGCATTTACCTAGCAGTTGCTTGTGGGTTTCTGTGTATTGCTTCTCTAACTGACTACTTTGGAGGATACGATCTTTATTGCGTTGAGTCCATTGCTGGGTATGCACAAATTCGTGCAGTACCAAGGGAACCGCCCAATTGGGCTGGCTACTAGCTGCTACTTCGGTGCCAATGTAGACAGTCCGGTTATCAATGGTCCCGCCTGAATTATTGATACCTACACAAAAGTAGATGTCGCCATCCCGGAAAGCAGGGTAAATGCGCTTAAACAAGGTTATTCGATTTCGAATTTCAGTTTCCTGCTCTAAAACCGACAAGATCCAGGGTCTCTTTTCGCGTAAAACCGTCTTATCTTTTTCCATAAAGGCGCGCCATTTAGGGGTGCTGCCACCCCGCAACACCATAAATTCTTTGAGGCCCTTACTAGCCTTGTCGACATAGAGCTTCTGGATAAAGGCGGCCTGCTTAGCGGTATCCGTTGTGGTCATCACACTGTCAAAGGCTTGGTAGAACTGAGGCAAATCGTCCGTGTGCAGGTTTATTTGTGCTTCACCAGGAAAGGTGATTAGTAGGAGTAGAACAAGCGTACCGAGAAAAGAAAGGAAGTTTTTGAGACCTGTCATTGGGCTACTGATTGCTATACACATGAATTGATATACAGATGGGTTAGTCAACGAAACATTTATTCTGTCTTAGTATCACCGTTCAACTTTTGTCACAGAAGGTAGAAAATGTATTTAAGGAAATAATTAGTATGTAGCGGCTTTATCGGCTCGTACTCGGCTCTAAAAAGTGGTTATCCGTAAGCCAATCGGCCATCCGTAGTGGCCAGGTGTTAATCGACTTCAACTCAGACCGGTCTCCCATATTGAAGGCATGTTTACCCTGCGTATAAATATGGGCTTCTACCGGAACCTTAGCCGCCCGATATCGCTGCAGTAAGAGAACAACCACTTCGGAGCACCATACATCGTCATTGGCCACCAGCAGAAAAGCAGGCGGGGCATCGGCTGGAACGGTTTTGGGTAGGCCCAGCGGACCCGGATAAATCAGCATTTGAAAGGCGGGCTTTCCATCCAGCCGGTCGATGGGATCGGGGGCGTCGATAAGGCCTTTGCCGGGCGCATAAGCGACCATGCTGATCACATCGCCCCCCGCCGAGAAACCAAGCATACCCAGTCGATTGGGGTCAATCCCAAACTCGTTGGCTTTGCTGCGGACCAGCCGCATGGCTCGGTAGGCATCCTCACGGGGATGTTTTTCGAGTGAATAGGGCGAATGTTCTTCCCGGGCTAGCCGATACTTTAACACAAAGGCGGCCACGCCAAGGCTATTGAGGTACTGGGCTGGCTGGCGACCTTCGGCATTAAAAACCAACTCCCGATGGCCACCACCCGGGCAAATAACCACGGCGGCCCCCGTGGCTTTCTCTTTGGGTGGTAAATAGACGGTTATGGAGGGATTATTAATATGGCGTACCCAATAGTCTTTCGCCTGTTCGGGTTCATTCCGTCGATCTTCAAAGCCAGGGGCCCCTTTCGGCCAGAGGGGTATTTCAAAGGGAGTTGTCTGGGTAAAGCCCACGACCGAAAACCCATTAAACAGCACCAATACAACCAGGCGAAATACTACAGGTGAAACGTTCAACATAATGGGTTTGGGACAAATCGAATTTACTAGATGAAGTCGGACGTTTCGTAAAACTAATGATCCCATTCCATCCTTCTTCAGTAGGCGTTTAGAAGTTGTCGCTTATAGCTTACCATCCAATCGTTTCACACTCATGGCCAAAAACGCCTGGCCTCTGCGGGTGCGATAGCCCATCTGATTTAACCGATCGGCAATGGCTCGATACGTCAGTCCTTCCCGGCGATACAGCCGAATCAACTCAGCAGCTTGCCGATTGGCTAAGTTCGTCTGCGCATTTTGCTGGCGGACGGCTAAACCTCGACGCGTTACGTCTGGGGTAATATTGGGCATGCCCAGTTTATGACCCTGGGCTTTCTTAGCGGCTAAGGCAGCTCGCGTGCGTTCGCCAATCAGCTCCCGTTCGTGCTGGGCCAATACGGCCATAATGCCCACCGTTAGGGTATTGGCATCGGGAATGTCACAGGCCACAAAGTCCACCTCCGAGTTACGAAGCGAAAAGATAAAGGACACATTACGGCTTAGTCGGTCCAGCTTGGCAATTAGTAGGCGTGCCTTATGTAGTTTGGCCTGGGCAATGGCTGCGGTTAGTTGGGGCCGATCGGCTCGCTTACCCGACTCGACTTCAATAAACTCGTCGAGCAGGATATCGCCGACTTTTAGGAAACGTTGAACAATGTCCTGCTGGGCCGAAAGCCCCAGCCCACTTTTGCCCTGGCTAGCTGTCGAGACACGGTAGCAAGGAACGTACTTCATTCTACTTTTTTACGTATATAGGTAGGCGTTGCAAAAAGAAGAATAAATGAATCTTTTATCCCCTTTCCCATCGAATTTCCTTTTGCCGGTGTTCCACGGGCGAATATAGGAATAATTGGGGTGTTGTAACATTATCACGATGACCGTTGTGAAAATGTTACAAAGACAAAAATAGCTTAAAGTGAATTTTGACCAGTGCTAACCAGCTTGCTTTTCGATTTACTTTATCTTTGAGTTACTTACCGACTGGTTTACCACCTACTTGCATGGGAGTCGCTCAAGAAATCTGGCAAGCTTTCATCACGGCTCATCCCGAAGCCGCCAAAGGACACTTGTCTTTGGAGGAAGTAAACCAGAAGATGGCCGCTTTTGTCCAAGCCCGCAATCAGCAGCCTCAGTCCGATTTTGACGGTCTCTCCCCTCAGCAGATGCATATTCTGCTCAGTGACCCTTTAGGAATGGGGTCACCCTTTTGCTTACAGCAGGAGGTGACTGATTCGCTACTGGATCAGATTTCTTTTTTTGGGTTGATGGAGGTGCTCTATTAACACTTGCTCACCCACCAATCTATCAAGCTAACCCCAAAGGGCAACCTGCCCCTGGCCTTGTGCCGGGAGCTGTATGAACGCAAGCTCCTGGTGCAGGATGACATCGAACAAGGTATAACTAAAAAAATCTCGGAAGATAATGTCCACTTTCTTCAAGCGCTTAAAGTTTGCCTCTCACTGAGTCCCTATGCTAAGAAACAACATAATGCCTTGTGGTTGACCAAAACAGGGGAAAAGGCGATGGCTCAGCAGCGTGCATTTCGCTTCCGGCAGGTTCTCCAGGATTACACGCTACGCTTTAACTGGGCTTACCTGGATGATACCCAGACCCAGGCGGGCCAATTCGGCTGGGTTTATTCACTCTACTTGGTAAATCGTTATGGAAGTGAGTGGCACAACACTAATTTTTATGCCAATAAAGTCCAACAAGCTTTTCCTCATTTACGAGAGCCGATACCCTCAGGTCGATTGTCGGGTTACTGGTTAGACTTTGAGCGGGTGTATCGCTGGCGCTTTGTGCAACAGTTTGGCCGCTGGTTTGGCTTACTTGAGCTTCAGAAAGAGCCCCAACGGGGCCTGTATCCCGACCCGCTATTGATGAAGAAAACACCGTTACTCAATCAACTTTTCCAGTTTGGTGGATATTCAGACCGAATTGATGGTATTGTCAAAGTGTAGCCTGAACTCATCTATACCCTTATTTTTGAGACAAGGTCCACCGTTGCGGTTGATACATGAGACGGCAATTTGAGACGACTTAGTAAGCAGGATATAATCATTAATATAGATATTCAGAAGTCCCGAGAAAACGGGCATTTCGCGATATAGAAAATCAGCTAGTTGAACATTAAAGCGAAATGAATGGACCAGTCTCTTGAATCGGTCAACACCGAGGTCAGGTAGTCATTTCAAATACGTTCTGAACCACCGATCCACCTCCTCCATATCCGGTTTGGGCCAATGCCGTTGTTTATGAGTCAGCACCAGTTTGGCCGGCACGCCTTGCTCCTGTAAAGCCTGATACATCCGGGGCGATTGGCGGAGGGGAGTGAAAAAGTCGTCATCGGAATAGTAGATCAGCGTAGCCGCATCTCCTTTGGTCACATGGGTAATGGGGGATGCCTGCGCATACTTGCCGGAAGAAATAAATTCATTTTGACGCTCATCGGGAAGCTCCCCGATGTAATTAAGAAACATGCGAAGGGCCAGGTTTCGGGTGAGCGTGGTGTCCGCTTTCCGATTAATATCCCATAACATAAACGGAGCACCCATCGTGACAACAGCCTGTACTCTGGAACTCAGGCTGTCAATGGGATCGGTTGCTAGCTCAGGAGGCGCATCCGTAACGCCCAGCATGGACGATAGAACGGCACCGGATGAATGGCCCATCGCGCCAATATGCTGGGCGTCAATGCCGAATCGGCGGGCATTATACCGAATGTAACGGACTGCCCGTTGGCAATCGGACAAGATATCGGGTGCGTGAAACTGCGGGGCAAACCGGTGGTTGATCATGAATACCGTGTACCCCTTCCGGATCAGGGACTCCACCCATTTGCCGTTGTACGCCGTATCCCGCACGGCTTCTTTTAACGCGCTCTGGTTGTAGATACGCTGATCAAAGAACCCCCAGCCGTTTCCCGCTATAAAGACGATCCCCAGGTGATTGCTGGTGGCTGGCTGGTACACATCCATAAGCAACCCCGTTCCGGCGACTACGCCGTACACGACATTTTCCTGCCTGGTGACTTTCTGACCAAAAGCGACGATCGTCTGTATCCACAGAGTACTGGCTACTACTAAAAATGAAAAAGATTTCATGCGACAGTTCTTTTGTGAGAGAAGAAAATTGTATCAAGCCTGAATCAATCGATGTACCAGGTAGTCAAAGCAAGAAAGATTTCCAAGAAGATGCCTTGGCAGGCCATTAAAGCCCTTTTTAAGGAAAAAACATATCTGTTAAAGCCAGGGCGAGGCGCTAGGTTATTCTAAAAAATTGGAGAAATATAGAAAAACTCCAAAAAATTGGAGTATGTTTAGTAAACCGTTACATCCCGCTCCACCGATGCTTAGTAATCAGGTATTAGAGGAATTGGCCGAAAAGGCCACGCTGCTTTCCCTCAGCGGCGACATGGCAGTCATCCGCGACATGGACGATCTGTACCGGGTCATGATGGAAAAGATCCGGCCCCTGATTAACTTCAACGACGCCGTGGTGGTCCTCTTCCAGAAGGATACCTACAATTACTTCTTCAACCTGGCACCGGCCCAACGGCGGGAAAATCCGTTTTACGACATGCTGGCCCGCAAAAGCTTTCCCTTCCAGAATTCGCCGTTCGAGTATTTTATCAAGCAGGAGGACCCCTTTCTGTTGACGACGGAGCAGATGCTGGTGCGGTTTCCCGGCTATCCGGGTTTTATATTCATGCAGCAGACCGGCCTGCACTACTCCGTGAAGCTAAACCTCCTGCACGGGGGAGATCTCTTTGGGGTGGTGTTACTGCATTTTAATGAAGCGTCCCCGATCCAGCCTGCAAAATTTCCCCTGTACCTCGCCTTCACCGACCAGTTAGCTGTGGCGGTTTACAATATCCTGGCCAATCGGGAAATCCTGGAACGGGAGCAGGAGAGGACCATCCTGCTTTCCCTCAGCGAGGCCATGACCACCATCCGGAATAAGGACGATCTGTATCGGGTGATGATGGAAAAAATACGGCCACTCATCGACTTCGACGATGCCGTAGTGGCTCTCTGCCAGAAGGATACCTACAATTACTTCTTCAACCTGGCCTCGGCTGAACGTCAGGTCCATCCGCTCTTCCGGGAACTGGTCCGGCAATCTTTTCCCATCCTGAACTCTCCTTTCGAGCTACTGCTGGGGCAGGAGGGCCCCTATGCCTGGTCGGCGCAAGAACTATTGACATCCTACCCGGGTAATGCGGATCTGACGTTGATGGAGCAAACCGGCCTGCACCACTCAGTGAATGTTCCCCTGGTGTACGCCGGTGAACGGATTGGGCTGGTTCTTTTCCATTTTCAGCGCAAACCTTCGCAGCACCCGGCCCTGTTGAACCTCTACAAAGCCCTGGCCGGACAATTGGCCGTCGTCATTAGTAACATTCTCGCTAATGAAGAAATAGCCGCGCGGGAACGGGAGAAAAGTCTGCAAATCGCCCTGACCAACGTTTTGGCGGGGGAAGATCGGTGGGATCAGAAGTTAGTAAAGGTTATTCAGCTCCTCCAGCCCTTCATCCCCCTGGATTATGTCTTCGTACGCTTGGAAGCGGGCAGCCAACTCAAAAGCGACTATACCTTCTACCGGACGGGGTTCGATGAATACCAAGTATTAGACCCCGCTCACCTGCAGCAACTCAGTGGGATGTCAATTGAAAAGTGGGAGGCGCTTCGCCGGGAATTGATCGCTCAAGAGGCAATGATTCTGACCGGGGAAGAGGGGGTGCGATGGAGCCGGCAGCACGCCCTGGACCACATGATAACCCAGCACTTTCAGCTCCGGTCGCTAGTGCGGTTTCCGTTGCCGCTCAGCCGGGACAAGGCCTTCATTTTTACTTTTTACAGCAAACAAGCGGACGTCTACCTGGGCGAACACCTAGCCTTTCTGAGCCGAATCGCCTATTCGCTGTCGCTGACGTTAGACAAGTTGCTGGCCTATGAGGAGATTCAAACGCTAAGCGAGCAGTTGAAGCAGGAGAAGAGCTACCTGATGGAAGAGGTCAAAATCACCTATAACTTCGAGCAGGTCATCGGCAGCAGTCCCCAGTTGCAGCGGGTATTCCGGGCGGTGGCCAGCGTGGCCCCCATCGATACGACCGTGTTGATCCAGGGTGCAACCGGCACGGGCAAAGAGCTGATCGCCCGGGCCATTCATCACCAGTCGCCCCGAAGGGAGCGGCCGTTGATTAAGGTCAATTGTGCCGCCCTGCCCGCCCATCTGATTGAGTCGGAACTGTTCGGCCACGAAAAGGGGGCCTTCACCGGGGCGGTCGAGCGGCGGATTGGGAAGTTTGAAATGGCCAACCAGGGCACTATTTTTCTGGATGAGATCGGCGAACTGGCCCTGGAGCTCCAGGCCAAGCTGCTCCGTGTGCTGCAGGAAAAAGAAATTGAGCGAATTGGTGGAAAATCCACCATTCACGTGGATTTCCGGGTCATCGCCGCAACGAACCGGGACCTGGAGAAAGCCGTTCTGGAAGGAACATTTCGCTCCGACCTGTTTTATCGGCTGCACATCTTTCCCATTCACCTACCTTCCCTGCGTGAGCGGAGCGAAGACATTCCTCTATTGGCCACCTACTTTACTCAGAAATTCTCCCGGAAAATGGGCTGGCCGTTCCCGGGTATCTCCGCCACAACCCACGCCGAGTTGCTGGCCTACGACTGGCCGGGAAACATCCGGGAACTGGAGAATGTGATCGAACAGGCCGTCATCCTCTCGGAGGGGCGTCCCTTGGAATGGAGTCGCCCGCTTGCCAAACGGGCCGCCCCCGTACTGCCAGCCACCCCGGTGACTGAAGAGGAGGCAGCGGGCCGAGCCAGCAGCGGCATCAAATCACAACGGGAAAGCTGGGAGAAAACCCAGATCATGCAGGCACTCCAACTAGCCAACGGTCGTATCCGGGGTACCGATGGCGCAGCCGAGCGGCTAGGTCTGAAGGCCACTACGCTGGAAGCCAAAATGAAAAAGCTGGGCATTTTTAAAGAGCATATTATGAAAAACTAAATCAGCAGTCAAATAGGAGCTTACACTAATCTTCCCGTATAGCCATAATCAGAAAAGGTTGTCTTGTCGTCAACTAAGTCGCTACTCTACGAAATACTAAAATGGCAAATCTAGCGATAGAATTCTCACAATAACGCTCTTATTATAAAAATGAGTTGATACCCAATAACAAATTTGGAGGCCGCAGTTGGGATTCGATTCAGTAAGAATCTCTCATTTATTGAACGCACGTTTAATAAATGTTAAACCTGATGTAGAAGATAGCTTATGTTTTACAAACTCATTCCTTGCGCATAAATGAGACATTGATTGATGACCGGGGTGGGGCGCCACTGCGACGCCGGTGCGAATGGCAATTTGAGAATATTGTCAACAGCCCTAGATCTTCATTGAAAGACTACTACACTTACTTGGAAAATGGGCGTCAAGATAAACTCTGAAACCCTGTCCGTTACTGTACATGAGTGTGTCCACTTTTGGACATACCATCACCGGCAGCACTCACACTTTAGCCCTTTCAAGCTAATTAAGCCATTTTTGAAAGTTTGGTCAGGTATTTGTACGGCAAAGACTATACTAATAACTACTGCACCGACTTACCGGCGCTTTTGGCTATGAAACGAGTTTTTTTGGGGGAGTTAGAAGAAGTTGTTTTGCTGACGGTGGCGGCTCTGCAGGATATCGCCTACTGTGCTTCGATCACCCAAACGATCGACCAGCAAATGGGCCGAAGCATCAGCTTTCCTACGGTCCACACTACATTACAGCGGTTGGAAGAAAAAGGCTTTGTCGCTTCTCAGATGGGCGGAGCAACCGCCGAGCGGGGAGGTCGCCAAAAACGCCTGTTCACCCTCACAGCGGCTGGCCAGCAGGCATTGATTGAGTGTCGAAAAGTTCGGTCCCAACTATGGGATCAAATTCCAACCCCAATCCTACAGCTATGGGGCGTTTAACCAGCGGTGCGGGAGGTTACTCAGGACCGCCGGAGCGCCGGCCGCCACGCTGGGTTGACTGGCTATTGAGCCGGTTCAGTCCAGTCGGCATGGAAGATGAACTACAGGGTGATTTGCTGGAGATGTACACCTACTGGGTCAAGACTGTTGGCCCCTCAAAAGCCCGCTGGCGGTATGCCCTAGCCGTCATGCGGCTGATTCGCCCCTTCTCAAGGGCACATACCAAACAAAGCGCTAAATACCCTCAACCCTTTTTCTTAAACCCCGACATGATACGTAACTATTTCAAGATTGCCTTTCGAAACCTCGTTAAGAACAAGGTCTATTCGTTCATCAACGTTGCTGGCCTGGCGACTGGCATGGCCGTGGCCATGCTGATTGGTTTGTGGATTTGGGATGAACTGTCCTTCAATAAGGATCACCAGAACTACGACCGCATCGCTCAGGTGATGCAACACCAAACGATCAACGGCGGGATTGAAACCTGGGACAGTCAGGCCCTGCAGCTCGGCCCTGAGCTTCGCAATACGTACGGCAGCAACTTCAAACAAGTCGTGATGACAAGTGGCCGTAGGTATCCTATTTTATCCGTTGGCGACAGGAAGTTTGTCAAAGGTGGCCGTTTTATGGAACCGGCAGCACCCGAAATGCTGACGTTGACCATGCTGAAAGGTACATGGGCTGGCTTAAAAGACCCGAACTCCATCCTGCTCTCCGAATCGGTCGCCAAAAGCTTCTTCGACGATACCGATCCGATTGGTAAGCTCATGAAGATCGACAACGATCGGGCCGTCAAAGTAGCCGGCGTTTACGAAGACCTGCCCCAAAACTCGTCCTTCGCCGAGCTGATGTTTATTGCGCCCTGGGACTTACTGATCAAGGGCGAGGGATATGACAAAAAGTTGGGTTGGGGCAACAGTTGGTTTCAAGCGTTTGTCCAAATCGCCGATCAAGCCGATATGGACAAGGTTTCTTCGGCCATTAAGCTGGCCAAGTGGGAGCGCGTTAAAAACCTGTCTAATGAAGCTCCTTTTAAGTCGGAATTGTTTCTCCACCCGATGAATCGCTGGCATCTGTACGGTGACTTCAAGAATGGCGTAAACGTGGGTGGGCGTATTCAGTTTGTGTGGATGTACGGTATCATTGGTGCCTTCGTGCTCTTGCTGGCGTGTATCAACTTCATGAACCTGAGCACTGCTCGATCCGAGAAACGCGCGAAGGAAGTTGGGGTTCGCAAAGCCCTTGGTTCCGTACGCAGCCAATTGATCAGTCAGTTCTACAGCGAATCGTTGCTAGTAGCTTTCATTTCTTTTGTGCTGTCGATCCTGCTGGTTATCCTCGCGCTGCCCCTTTTCAACGAAGTGGCTGGTAAGGAGATGGCTATGCTGTGGGCTTATCCTCTGTTCTGGTTAGTCGGTATTGGCTTCACCATACTGACAGGCTTGATTGCAGGCAGTTACCCGGCGCTTTACTTGTCGTCGTTTGTTCCGGTTAAAGTCCTTAAAGGCACCTTCAAAGTCGGTCGTTTGGCGGCCGTTCCCCGCAAAGCGCTGGTCGTGGTGCAATTCACGGTTTCGATTACACTCATTATCGGCACGATCATCGTCTTCCGGCAGATTCAGCATACTAAGAACCGACCCATTGGCTTCAGCCGCGCCGGTCTGTTGAGCATTCCCATGAAAACAGATGAGGTTCACAAAGGCTACGAAGCCCTGCGCAATGATCTGTTATCGACGCGGACCGCCGTTGAACTATCCCAATCAGAAACGCAGGCTACCAGCGCCGGTATCACCAACGGCGGTTTACAGTGGCGAGGCAAGCCGGAGGGCATGCAGGACGAACAGGTGACCGTTGCGGTTACCCACGAGTTCGGCAAAACCATCGATTGGAAAATCAAAGAAGGACGCGACTTCTCGCGGGCGTTCGGCACCGATTCGTCCGGGTTTATCCTCAACGAAGAAGCAGTCAAGTACATGGGTTTCAAAGAGCCACTAGGCGAACAGGTCAAAGCATTTGGGCGTACCTATACGGTGATTGGCGTGGTTAAAAACATGGTGATGGAATCGCCCTATAACCCGATACGCCCTACCATTTTCTATATTGACAACTTCAACCGGGCCTTTTACAGCAATATCAAGATCAATCCGCACATCAGCGCCAGCGAAGCTTTAGCCAGCATCGAAGCGACGTTTAAGAAGTACAATCCCAACACGCCTTTCGAGTACAAGTTCGCCGACGACGATTATGATGCCAAGTTCCGGGCCGAGGAACGCATTGGTAAACTGGCCAGCTTCTTTGCGGTGCTCGCCATCTTGATTTCCTGCTTAGGCTTGTTTGGTTTGGCTTCGTTCGTTGCCCAGCAGCGCACCAAAGAGATCGGTATTCGCAAGGTGCTTGGCGCGTCGGTGACGAACCTGTGGCAGTTACTCTCGAAAGACTTTGTGGTGCTGGTCATTATCGCCTGCCTGATTGCCATTCCCATTGCTTATCACTTCATGGGCAGTTGGTTGCAGAACTACACCTATCGCGTCGATCTCTCGTGGTGGATTTTCGCAGTGTCAGGCCTGGGAGCCTTAGCCGTTACGTTGCTGACCGTCAGTTATCAAAGTATAAAAGCCGCCCTGATCAACCCAGTTAAAAGTCTACGATCCGAATAAAGGGTTGTTTTGAATTACTCATTTCTATAGCACTACCTACACGTATTGCTTTTTTAGTAAGCTAACGCGCAGTTTAAAAATTATTACTGGTAAGTAACCGATAGTCTACTGATCTCACAAAATCCTCCCAAAGTGCGACGGCTACTTACAATATCTGTGTCAAATGACCATACCTGTCGGTACGCCAAAGCGGGACCATGCATTATCGGTGCGGCAGCAGCCGAAGCGGCGACCCGGGACTGACCATCTGTGACTTACTTTTCTACCGTGCTATCTCACTTTCCGGACTGGTCAAATATATAATCGTTCATTAAAAGCCTAAAACGCTATATTTAATGAACCATCTAAGTGCTTGAAAATCATACTTTTGCCATCATTTTGGTAACTCACAAAAATCGTCCATGTAAACCCTTGCCCAAATGGACGCTTATTATGATTTGCAGTGACATCATAAGGCTCAGTTTAGATGCCTAAAAGCGTTCACGAAAAGGTTGCCTTTTCTATACGCACACTAGTAAAAGTACAATTAATTAAAACGCCGATTTTTTCTACCCCTTAAGTCGAAATGACGGTATAATACTATTTATAAAGCAATAAAGTGCGGTGTCGAGATTAGCGAATTCCTGTTCGCTAGAGCATTTCTTTAATCACCCTGTATATAATGCTAAAAGGCTTTATACACACGCATACGTTTATCCGATGAGTGTATAATCGTATGCGCAGTTCCCATCGCACTATTTGCTAAAGGGGCAAGGTTTAGCTTTCATATTTTGCACCCTGGTCCGGTTTAACCACTTAGGAAGTAGTATAAAACAAGATCTACGCCAACGGATTACGCACCAAACCGGCATTGATACCTAACTTAGCCCCTCCATGCTAGACTCCTTATTGGAACTGGTTAATGGGGCCATCCCTGAAGGTGAAACAAGTTATGTACGTATGTTCGACCGCTTCAGATCTACAATACGGGTTCGTAAAATGGGCGGAACAGTAGGGCCAATACAGTTTGGAACTCTATGAAGTACAAACCCATAAGTCTCCTTCTGTCAATCAGGGGTTTTGGTTAAGTTGCCCCAGCAGAAAAGCCAGCGTGTCGGCCGATAACTCAATACTAGAATGTTGGCAACCTCCCACCCGTATTACGTAAAATCGGGTTACCTATTGGGGTGGAGACATCAACGAGGTTGTATTCGCTCAGAAAGGGGAGTAGGCGGGTAAATAAGGTAAAATAGTGAATTTCTACATTAAACTAGACAGGACGCTGATACTTAATTGAGTGTCCAAATAAACATAATAAGTCCAGAAGGCTCAATTAACTATTTTTAGACAGTTTCTTTAAAACCAACGATAAATCATTGCCCCCTCGACTCGACAAACTCCCTTGGCGACTGGCCGGTCAGTTTCTTGAAAGCCCGATTGAACGTAGCTTTTGAGTTAAAGCCACAATCCAGCGCAATGCCCAGCAAACTCAAATGGCTATTAGCCGGATCGAGTGCCTGGCGTTTGAAGGCATCGACCCGGTACTGATTCACAAAATCATTGAAATTTTTTCCCGTTCCGGCATTTATGACTGGCGACAGGATTGACGCGTTGGTCTTGAGTCGGCGGGCCAGATCAATAAGCGATAATTCAGGGTCCAGATAAGGTCGTTCATTTGCCATATAGGCCAACAACATATCGCGCCAGGGCATCAAATCCATCATCAGGCCAGTTGGTGATTTTATCAACTGGCCTTCTACAGTACCATTAACCACCATAGGTTCCCTTTCAAGTACGCTGTCTGCCAACGGCTCGAAAAGTACAGCTTGTTCCTCAGTCGGCGCCTGATCAAACGTTAACCTTCGACCGGATTGTGCCTGTGCGTAGCCGTGGATGCTTACGTAATAAATCAGGATGACACCCGCCAGTTTGTCCCACCAGTTCTGCCAGAAATCAAGACTAAACGATACACTAATCGCTGTCATTAGAAGGCTGAACAACATAGTTGCGGTGAGCGTAATCAGGAAGTTGCGAAACCAACGAAAGCTGATGGTTTCGGTCTCGGAAAATTGTGTTTTAATCCAGGCCCGGTAGTGTCGATATAAGCGCAGGGACAAAATCAGGTAATACACATCCAATCCAACACCTACAAAAAACTCAACATTTTCCAGGTGATACGGGTACTGAACCATTGTTTTCCAGCGTTCGACGAAATCGTGTCCCATCGAAAAAATTCCGACATGGTAAGTCACATATACCAAAAACGGAACCGCATGCCAGGCATCCCGACGCGTGAACCGAAAGTCGGCATTTACCTGACTTTTGAGGTAGAAATAGCATAAGGCGGGGAACAGGTAGCCCAGCGTTCGGGGAAAGAACTCCAGTTCGCGCCAGAGAATTTCAATACCGCCAAAGCCCAGCATATACTCCCAGATATTCAAACTCAACCCCACCAGAACCCAACCAAGCAACCAGTCGGACAGTCGTTCCTCGCGCCGGGCCCGCACCCACAACAGAGCGGCATAAATCCAACCTTGCACAAAGCCAAATAATAAGGGGGAGGAATAGGGATTGAAGTCAAACGTCATCGGTAAAACTATTTACGGGCAAGATACAGTCTGTTTCTTTACTGAAAAATATTGAATGACTTCCCATCGTCGCTTTTCTGAACGGTCAAAAAAGGTTTTCCTTCGTCGATACGTTTTCCGCTCATTACCACATCGACCTGTCTACTATCAGCGAAATACACTTTAGTACCTACCGGCAGTTTCTGGGTAGTGCTACTATACGACATCAACATGATACCCTGCGTGCCATTGCCCGTTTCGTCGGGGCGATACGTGATAATCATTACTTTATGAGGAAGCAGGCTATTATTCCGAAAACGGACAGTTACGGTATTAGTCGCTAAGTGGCCCTTGGTTTTGGGATCGGTCAGCAGTGTTTTGCCTGCGTCGTCGGCGGTCACGGTCAGAATCAATGCACCCGTAGTTTCGCCATCTTCACTGTAATACAATTTACCACCAACTGGCCAGTTTTTCGGCGTTGATTCATTGCGATTCATGGTAAACCCATACGCCAAACCCGGCCCCTCTGCCCGAAACATCCGGTGGTAACCCAAATTATTGCGAAGGGTGAACGCCACACGGGCAACGGTTTCGCCAGATGCTATAGATTGAGCAACACTGGTAGTCAAGGTGCTCAAAGCAAATAAAGTAATCGTCAAAAATGCATTTATTTTGAATTGATTCAGGTTCGTTATCATGTTGTTTCGATGTTTTTGAGTTGTTGTTATTTTAGATGATGGTTATAGATTTCCTTTCACTTTAATTCGGCTGGCGTCGGTGTTAGCTTCACGTTCACGGGCGGCTTTAATATCCCGGCTCCCAAATTGATAGGTAAACCGAAGCGTGACTCGGCGGCTTTCCCATTTTCGGTCGATGTTAAATTGCTGTGTTTGAAAATCAGCCGATTGCCTCCAGCGCATCGTATTCAGCAGATCATCTACACCAAGGGTAATCCTGCCACGCTCCTGCATTACTTTCTTCTGAAGACTCAGATTCAATGCCCCCAACCCACCAACCCGGTAGATCGTTTGCGTTGTTGGCGCACTCCAGAATCCCGACGCCTGTGCCGACCAGACTTTCGAGATCGTAAATGAGTGTTGCATATACCCCTCGAAAGCAAATGCCCGTTGGTCGAACGACTCCCCTGGCGATAGGCTTCCCGTAAAGCGGTTCCAGGTTGCCCCGGCATACATGTACGTACTCCACCATTTTGTGAACTGATAGGGCATACTAACGGATAGATTCAGGGCATCGACCCGGCCTACGTTGGCAACCGTCTGGTAGGTGGCCAATCCCTCCTGCCGGATTACATCGGTCGTAAAATCCTGGGTGCGGCTGTAGGTTAGCTTGAGCGTCGATGCCCATTTGTAGGTGTAGCTGGCTTCGAGTGTATGGGTATAGGTGGGCCGCAGATAAGGGTTACCCCGCTGACTGGTATATGGGTCAATCTGGTAAACGAACGGATTCATATCCTGATAGTTAGGGCGTCCGATGCGCCGTCCGTAAGTGACACCAAACTGGCTGTTGTCGGTAGCCCTATACTGCACAAATGCCGTTGGGAACAGGTTGAGGTAAGCGGTATCCGGGCGCTGAATCGTTTGCTGAAGCAAATCCGTCGAACGTCCATTCACGTTGGCGTGTTCGGCCCGTAACCCACCCTGAACTGACCACTTGCCCATTGTCCGGTTCAGTGATGCATAGGCTGCGTTCACGATTTCCCGATAGGTAAACCGATTCGTGCGGTTCACATCAGCACGTTCCGGTTCAGCACCAATAAACGCCAGTAGATCATTGTCCGTCGATACATCCGTGTGTTTAACTCCCGTTTCGAGTTTCAGGTGACGCGCTTTCCATTCCTTCACAAAATCAGTTTTCAGCGTAAGGATGGTAATGTTTGTGCTGGCATCGAACCGGCGTTGCCGACGAAACAATGATTGCCCACTACCATCGCTATACTCACTCGTGATCCTGTTGGGCGACGTGTTTTGGAAACGGGTTATGTCCGCATCCATGTTCAATTCCAGTCCCAGCGTATCCCCATATCGGTAGTTTAAGGATGCATTGGTGCGGTTGTTTCGAGCGGGCTGGTCTGTTGTGCCATTCGTTGCCTGATTTACGATGCTCGAATCCAGCCTATTCTGACTGATTATGAGACTCGTAGTGGTGAACGTGCCGAATCGGTTAGCCGACGCATTACCCGATACAATAAAGCCAATTGTTTGCTGCGCTGCGGTGCGCTGATTAGTAAGGGCGTAGTCAACACCCGCTTTGTAAACGATGGCCTTCGTCCCGTCGGAATCGTAGCCTCGCTGTAGGAATTGCGAACCACCCGTCCGTCTGTCCAGGCGTACATTGGTAATCTGAAAGTTGTCACTGACGGCCACATTACCAAACAGATTAACGCGTTTGGTCCGGTAGTTCAGGTCGAGGGCAGCGTTGGCCCGATGATGGTCGCTCTGGCCATAGCCAGCCGATACGTTGCCGTTTATCCCCAGACTTTTGTCACGCCGAAACCGGAGGTTAATAATACCAGCCCCACCCTGCGCATCGAAACGGGCTGAGGGGTTAGTGATCAGCTCTACTTTGTCGATGCTGGCTGCGGGGGTGGCTCGCAACAAATTGGCCAGATCAGCGGCTGAGAGATTGGTTGGCTTGCCGTCAATAAATACGTTGACGCCCTGTTTACCAGCCATCCGAATATTATCATTCGGATCAATGACTACGCCGGGAGCCTGCTGCAATAGTTCGTAGGCGGTTTTGCCCTGAGCCGTAGCATCAGCGGCTACATTCAGCACCGTTTTATCAACTTGTTGCTCAACAAGTGCCCGTTTGGCTCGAACCTCTACACCGTTCAGTAGTTGCCCAGCAGCCACGAGTGTTAGTGGTTCCATGATCACCGACTGACCAGCCTTTACCGCAACTGCCTGGCTTTTGGCACTGGTCATTCCCACCAGAGACGCCTGCAAATAGTAACGTCCCTCGGCTATGTTTGTAAACGTATACTGACCGGCTTCATTGGCAATTGTTCCGGTTACGAGTGTAGAGTCGCCAGCTCGGAGAAGTTTGACGACGGCGAATGAAGCGGGGCTATTTGTTGCCTCAAGTACGGAGCCCGTCAACGATTGAGCAATTGACGAACCGCTCGCCAGTGTTAGAAAAAGGAGGGTAAAGAAGCGTGCCATGGTATTGAATCGTTTGTGATTGACGATTCAAAGGTGGCTGGTTACGCCTGCTGCTTCGCCCCAAAAAAGATTTGAGACGCCCCAAATGATGAATTGAGCCCTTTAACCTTCTATTTTAAGATAATGTCCGAATGTTTCCATAACATGACAGTTAGCTAGCCAAACCGTACTAATTATATTAAGCAATGTTCAATCCGTCGACAGAGCGGCAATTATTAATACGTTGAAGGCGGTATTATGAAGGTTGCCACTGACCGCAGATTTTTAGTAGCGAGACTAGCTACTTTTAGGGGACACTTTTTTCAATGACCTTTACGTAGTGTTCAGTAGACTATGCCCATTCTTCTAGAACGATTTTGAATTAATGTCCAATCTTAAAAATATACCATTTTGAAATTAAATCTATGGCAATTAATTTATTGCCTCTCCTTGTTTAAATACAAAAAATTCATTGAACTCCTTCGTTCACGAAAAGGCTTCGTTATTTGAACAAAAGATTTTAATATTTGCCCAACATAATCGTAGAACATACGCTCATGCAAAACCCTATCTATATTGTCGGAGTCGGGGCCATTGGCATGACCTTAGCTGTGTTGCTGAAGCTGTCTGGTAAACAGGTTATGCTGCTACGCGGTCGCCAGGGGAGGGCGCCTGAAACCGAAGAAACTAGCATTATTGTTGACTGTAGCGATGGTACTGCCCTAACAGCTTCCATTCCTATCCGCACTTTAGAACAGATTGAGCGCTTAAATGGTATTGTTTTGCTGACCAGCAAAACCTTCGGCAACCGGGAGTTGGCCCGGCGATTGAGCGGAAAGACAGGTGAGTCGCCCCTGGTTTTGCTGCAAAATGGACTGGGTATTGAAGAACCATTTCTGGAAGCTGGTTTTGAGGAGCTGTATCGGTGTGTGTTACTGGCGACTTGTCAGGTGCAAGCACCGCATAGGGTTCGCTATAAACCCGTAGCCGCTTCGCCTATTGGCCTGATTCGGGGCCATGAATCCCGGCTGGCGGAGCTTGTCGAACAGCTTAGTACGGCTCCGTTTCCGTTCCGGGCTGAGGGTGCCATTCAGCAGACTATCTGGGAAAAAGTCATTACGAATTGTGTCTTCAATGCCATTTGTCCGTTGCTTGGGACCGATAATGGTATTTTTCATCGGGATAACTCAGCGTTGGTTTTAGGGCGCCAGATTATCGACGAATGCGTGGCGGTGGCTGGGGTAGTGGGTATTGTATTAAATCGGGAGGAAGTGGAGGGCCGACTGCTGCAAATCAGCCAACGTTCAGACGGACAACTGATCTCTACCTTAGTTGATATAAATAACGGTCGCGAGACTGAAATTGAGTCGCTCAATCTGGCTGTCGCCCGCCTGGCCCACCGGCTGGGCAGGCCTGAATTGGCCAGCCGTACTCGCTTACTGGGCGAACTGACCCGATTGAAGTCAGAAGTGAGTCGGGGAGTCGTGTTCCACAGAAGCTAATTGAGTCCATTAATCCAGGCTAGATTATTTAGTAATCAACTTCATCCGGCCAGATTGAACTCCGGCAGTTAATGGCTTTCCATTAATCAGCTTCAGCTATTGATTGATAGATTATTAACCCGTAATCAGCGCATCAACCAAATCAATGGTACTTGCTTATGTCAACCGGCTCGAAGGAGGTAAAAACGCTCTCGGGCAGCTGCTCCAATACGTGGATATCAGTAAGTTTACGCTCTCCCCGGTCGCCCGACAGTTTGATCTTGCCATAAGTCCGGTAATCATTCCAAGGCATCACGAAGGTTGGCTCCGCCTGATGGGCCTCCTTAAAATGCGCCCATTGTGAAACCAAGTGACGTTGTTTATCTACGTATATCTTATAGCCATTCTGAGGGGTAACCCCTACGCCCTCAAAGGTCAGCCGCAGCACATCCGCTTTGGTACCCGCCTGGGTGGTATCCTCCCCCCCGTACTTGAGCGTAAGCCCGGAATCTTTCAGTTTAAACGGCATGACAAGCCAATAGGAATCATTGATCCAGGCTTCTTTACCTTCTTTAAGGTATTTGCTCACCGTGTCGGCCTGGGTCACTTGTGCGCCGTTTTTTGACACTTTCCCTTTCCCATCGTTGACATTGATTAGAATTTTGGTGTCATCTTTTAGGTTTTCTATCCGTACGTTGCCCGTGTACTTGTCCCAAATCAGTGTCCGGTAGCCGAAGAAGTTCCAGGCAAGGTAATGGGTAGCATCCCAGTTTTTGCGTCCACCCTGGGCCTTCATCACTTGATCGGCAATGTCAATGGCTTTAGCATCGGACCCCTGGGCATTAAAATCAGGCATGGGCGGATTTTCCGACTCGCTTCGCTGCGGTTGCGAGCAGGAAGAAGCGAAAAGAATCAGTAAGCTGACAAAGGCCAGCGTTGGAAAGGCAGGGGTCATTTTCATTGGATTGGATTCGAAGGGTTATCAATGAAGATTAATATGGGCGCTTTCGCAACAGGGGTGATGCCCGGTTCCCCGCTTCGGCGGCCCGGCGCAACGGCCGGTACAGCCGCTGGCCGGTACGCCGGAGCGGGACCGTCGAAGCCTTATAAGTGTGCCAATGGGCCGATTCTACTATCGGCCTATTGGGCAGTCACTGTGGCTTAACTGATAGTACACGCTTGACGTATACCATAGGACATATACAAGTAAAGTTGTATCAAATTTGACTATTTTACTACCGCTTTCCTCAAGAAGAAATGCAATAAAAAGCTACTGTGATTTCGTCCGCGAAAACCAACCCAATTCGTAGTCTACGATGGAAAGAGAATATCCATACTTTCTTGAATTTAGTCTGGCTTAACTTGGTCAATACTACCTGATTTTTAGTATATTATAACCTGATTACACTCAGGATAGGTGGGTTTGGAGCATTGTCGTAGATCCTTCGTTGAAACCCCTTCAGGTAGTCAGGTCAATAACCTCCACGGAAAAATTAGTACTTCTCAGAAGCTAAGTAGGAATCTGGTATGAAACACAATTGACGATCCTTCATGAAATCCCAACTTATAGACGCTCTGGGTACGATCACTACCCCAAGTCAGGTATTGACAGACAAGGATTCGACGAGGCCTCCGGATAAGTCGGATTCTGGATCTGCGGACTCCTTACGCCAGCACTACCAAACCTGTTTAGGCGGGCCGTTTCCTGAAGCAATCCCCTTGCTGTCCAAAATAGGGGAAACGTGGCTAAAAGAGGGGTATCGAATTGAATGGGTCAGTTATCTAGTTGAGGCAGATGAACGAGTTCCAGCCCTGCTGTTGATACCCGACACGGTTACCCCTCAGCGCCCGGCTCCAGGCATTGCTGTTTGGCATCAGCACAATGGGCAGTATGAGTTGGGTAAATCCGAGCCGGCAGGCTTAGTCGGTAACCCCATGCATCATACGGCCGTAGCGCTGGTCCGGGAAGGCTACGTCGTCCTGTGTCCCGATGCGCTCTGTTTCGGGGAACGGCAGGACCCAACTGGTAAACTTACCAATGGCGACTATGAACGATTCGAGTTTTTGCGCCAGGTAGTGCGGGGCCGTAGTTTGGCCTGGAAAAACGTGCTGGATATGCGTTGTGCGGTAGATTACCTATGTAGCCGTCCAGAGGTAGTAGCCAATCAGATCGGTTGTTATGGTCATTCGATGGGCGCAACCCACGGCTGGTTAGTGGGGCCATTGGAACCTCGGTTGCGCTGCATCGTGGGCAATTGTTGCTTACCAACCTACGAGGTCATTGAAGCCCAGCATTTGCTGCACTGCTTTGCTAATTTTGTTCCTGGCTGGGCTCAATTTGGGGATACCCCCGAGATTGCCTCCCTGATCGCCCCCCGGGCGCTGCACCTTAATTTTGGCGAGCAGGACCCCGGCTCCCCCATTGACTCGGTTCGAGCCGGCTTAGTGCGAATTGGCCAAGCCTATCAGCGAGCGGGTGCCTGGAAGAATTTTACCTTTTTGATTGAAGCCCATCAAGGGCATGTACTTTCGAGGGCCATGTGGCAGCAGGTGAAAGCGGCTTTTTCCCGGCATCTTCATCGGGGCTGATTAACCTGTAGCCCAACCAACTTAATTTAACTATTTCCTTCGTTACTCGTGATAACTCTCCAGCAAGTTTATATACTGAAATTTTCGACAAGGCGTTCAACCTATGACTAAGTAGCATACGATGTCGACAAACAAGTCCACTGTGCCAATTAATTAGACCATCTCAACCAATAATAAAAGACGCACTGTACCAATCAGGTTTTGGTGTAAACCCGAGCGTTCATCCCTGCCCGAATGGGTGTGGTAACCGACCTGTAAAATTTGTTAGGGCGTCCTTAATCAGGTTTGGATAAGTTTTCGTTACAAGGCCGCAAAATTGTACTTTACCCAGTGCAGCTTTATTCTATCAGTTATGTAGTGAAACTAATCCAAGAGATGAAGCTATAATGCTATAGCACTAAAACAGGTTTTAGTGCTAACTTTCATCTTTAGTATAAACAATGACATAACAGGACCGTTTTGAGAATGACCTAGCTTGGCCATGGCTGTGAGAACAGTCGAGTGGTTTGCTTTACATCTTTTTTATCCCACAAATCCGTTCGTACAGCTGTGATCGAGATCAAAACTGAGAATGCCCGAGCGAGCATATTTAAAATCAGCCAAGGGATGGAGTTGCAAGAATGGGAAGTTAAAAACCGTCAGCCCCAGCCTAGACTGAAATTAAAATCACCTCATTTCCACGATGAGTATCAGATTGGTTTCATCAGTCAAGGAGCCATCGAAAATACGTACCGCAAAAGAAAAGTACTCGTTACGCCCCATAAATTATACATCATTCAGCCCGCTGAGATCCACGCTGAAGATCTGGTACGAGAGCAGACGCTCCGGTTTTGCTTCGCCTTCATCACCCCGCAACAGCTTAGTCAGTCCGTTGAAGAGATTACGGATGGCAAACAGGTCCATGTTGATTTTAATCACCTGTTACTAACGAATAACTTTCTTAATAATCAGTTAGTAAAGCTTACGGCCTTGTTCTTTTCGATGCTTCAACGTCCTTTCTCCATCCTCGAATATGAGACTCGCTTTTTGAACTGGATTACTGCTGTTTTGGCCCACTGCGGCAGTTCAAAGCTAGGTATTGAAACGCTGGGTAACGAACGGAAAGCTGTTGAAGCAGTAAAAGTGTATTTGGCCGACAATTTTGCCCAGCCTATTTCATTGGCTCTGCTGGCTGATGTGGCCTGTCTAAGCAAATTTCATCTCCTACGGTCCTTTGTTAAAGAAACGGGAATGACCATCCACGACTACCAAACCCAGTTGAAAATTTGTAAAGCGAAAGAACTGCTTAAAAAAGGAAGCCAAATCGTCGATGTGGCCTTAGAACTGGGCTTTTTCGACCAATCTCATTTTAGTAAATGCTTCAAACGTTTCACTTCCCAGACACCAGGTCGATTCTAACAGACAGTCTTAAGGTGACCCAATGGCCATTCTCAGGACCAGAACGCATCAAATGCATGCTGGTCCTCTTTAAAAGCCTGCCCTATCACACTTTTGTCACTACGTACCTCAAAGACCAAGGCCCGGTTGTAAGTCAACGTTTGTCCATTCTATGTTTGATCGTCCTTTTGCTGAAGGACGTTATCGATACCACCGGGGTAGACTACGCTTTGTCATGGGTCCGCCGAGACCGTTCGGAATGGCAGTCGCCCCGGTTGTTGGGATGGTGCTGAACTTGAACAGTTCGTGGGGACTTGATCCCGAATGAAGAATAGATAAGTCATCGCTGTCAGTATCCTAAACACCTAATGTATGCAAACTACTTTCGTCAACATTGACATTGCCAAACACGCCTTCCAAGTCGCCTTCCGTCACACCGACGGCCAATGGGTACAGCAACAGCTAGCCAATACCCCACAGGGCTATGCCCAGTTAATGGCCCTGCTGCCCACCCGTAGCCACTCTGTGCTGGAGGCTACGGGTAGCTACTATCTGCCCCGGGCCCAAGCCCTCTACCAGCAACAATGTCGGCTGAGCGTAGTTAATCCCCTGGTCATTAAACGCTTTGGCCAAATGTTACTGCGTCGCACCAAAACCGACCAGGCTGATGCTCGCCTGTTGAGCGAATTTGGCCAAAACCAGCAGCCTGCGCTCTGGCAGCCATCCACTTAGTTGATGAGTCAGTTAAGCCAGTTGCAAACCCTGTTGGAGCAGTACATCAAATAACGCACCGCCCTGCGGAATCAACAGGAGGCTTTTGAGCACTCGGGGGTGCCTAATCCAGCCCTGTATGATTCGCTTCAGGCCAGTCTGAGCCACCTCCAGCAACAGATCGACCAGCTTGAGCAAGCCCTTGACCAACCGGCCCGCGCCGAGTTTGCCGCCCTTTACACCAACTTGTTAAGTATCCCTGGCATTGGCCGCAAAACTGGCTATCTGATCGTCCTGACGCGGGGCTTTACCCGCTTTGAGTCGGCCAAGCAGATAGCCAGTTTTGTCGGGCTGGCTCCACGCGTGTTTGAATCGGGCACCTCCGTCAAGGGCAAAGGCCACATCTGCAAATTAGGCCAGAGCCGCATCCGCCAACTTTTGTACATGGCCAGTATGCAGGCCAAGAAAGCCAACCCGGCCTGCGCGGCTTTGTATGAGCGCTTGGTGAAGGCGGGTAAACCTAAGTTAGTGGCCTTGAATGCCGTCGCCCATAAATTAGTGCGGCAGGCTTTCGCCATCGCCACCAACCAAACCCCCTTTGACAAAAATTTAGTTATTCCCACTTGACTTTCAACACAGTTCATTCCGAGTAGCCGTTTCAACCACGACAGTATGGACATGATTGGCGTGAATCGGCCACGCCAATGTCCCAATGATTTTATGGGTCCCCTTAGTTAATTTATCCATTTGACTCAACAGATGTAGTATCCTGTCTGGCCCCTTGTATTCACCGAAGAGCAAACGTTTACCTCGGATTAACATCACCACATCATCGGCGAGTAACTGGGTTGCAACAGCCGGATCGTCCTAGTGAACGGCCTCAATAAAGGCTTACATTACCTGAACGGAGGGAAGCTGATCAAAGCCCGATTCGCTCGAGCTAGCGATCATCTAGTCTGTTTTCATACTGGTACTTATCGTCTGCTGACTAGGAGTGATTCGGTTGCCGATCCACTTTTTTTATAAGCCTAAAAACGCATCGACACCCGCCTGATCGGCCTGGAAATGCTCCAAATTGAATTTTTTCCCATTTTTGAACTGGAACAGAATTGTTTCTTCCCAGACAAACGAGCGATTATTGCGGTCCGCTTGGTTCTTGATGAACAGGATTACCTCCTCCTTTTCATTGACCAGCCAGTGCATTTCACGAATGCTATACGTCCCCTGGGTCAGTTCCATCAGTCTGCCCAAATAACCCATCACCTCGGCTGGACCCTGGTACACCCCCGACAACGCATTGTGCCCCGGTACGGTATAAGTAACCTCGGGATCGAAAACGGTGGCCCCCGCTTCATAGTCGCCCCGCGCCATGGCGGCCTGATAGGCCCGGATGCGTTGGACATTGGGGTGCTCCAGCGCACCCGTTTCCAGGGTTGTTGTTGATTCGGTCATGGTCTTGCTTGAAAGAGGGTTAACGCAGTGATGATTGGTAAATCCGGTTTCGTTCCAGGTAGTAGCCCAGAGAAATCAGGGGCAGAATAAAGACCATGCTAAACAGCACCTGATTGGTCTGGATACCGAGGAGAGTCGGCATGGCCAGCCCGTTGGCATCGTTGAACGCTGTTCCCGGAAACAGAATGGCCGGTAGTTGAGCCATCCAGTAGAGGGCAGCAAACAGGGTACCCTGGTTGAGCCTTTCCCCCTCGGACGGGTCCTTGCGGCCCCACAGGGCCCACAAAGAAAGCAGCCCTAAGTAAGCCCCGAAGATCATGGTTTGGGCATTGTGAAACTTGGCATGTGGTGGCCAGTCTGGGTTATAAATGTGAGTTTGATTCCAATCCGCCAGGTACGGGGATGTTGCCGTGAAAACCGCGACAAACGATATAAGAAGCTTTCCCGTTTTCATCACTAGAGTCAGTTCGGACGTTAGACGATGTAAAAATGCAGGGTGTTTTGTGTATAATCTTGTAAAAAATTGCTCAATTTATTACGGATACTTGTAGACCAGTCCCACTATAAACGTCCTTTTATAGTGGGACTGGTCTTGCAATCTTTAACTGGATAAAAAGATAAGAAACGTCTGTCTAAAAAAAGGTAGCAAGTCCAATCATAACTTGACACACTTTATTGAACACTCTCGCCGTATGGGTGATCTGCACGTTTACCAATGGATTACGAGCCTTGTGAGTATACGTTTGAACAAAGCGGTCCGCCGGTGGGGTTCGGTCGCAGTCATAACATCGGTAGCGTTGGACGCCTGCACCAGTTGTGCTATAGCCAGTCCGCCGGTGCGATTTGATTTGTTTGCCCACAACGCTTGCAGGCAACTGCTTCTAATACCATTCACAAATACATCTATTTCAACGCCGCTAGGCAATTACCTTAATTTCCGTTCATAGGCCCCGCCGGTGTTAGGGCAACGTCGTCTGGAGCTATATTATACTCGCTCAGACATGTATCAAGCGGTTGGCCGTGTACATGAATACAATCACAGAAGTTGTAACCAGCTTTGGTTCTGTTACTACCCGTGAATTGCTTCTTACACTGTGCTAAGGTATTGCGGGGCTCAATATCATAGAGGCTTGGAATGCCCACTACACAAATGAGAACGGCAGCAAATACACTGGCAAAAAACGTAATCGGAAATTTGTTATCAACGGTTTTAGTCACAGTTGACTCTTGGGAAATTGCCAGTCGATTAAAGGGAAGAATGTATTTCCATTTGTCATAATTCCAGCCGAGCAGATACAAATTCGATAATACCATCAAGGGCGCAGTAAAAAGTGACCCGTCAAAACGTGTCGCGTACGTCAGTATGCAGATATTTAGAATAATGGGAAAATAAAGAAATGCGCCCAAGGTTACCGTACGGGGTATCACTAGCAGAATGGCCGCTATGACTTGCCAAACCCCAATTGATGTGTAGTAATAACCCGTATGGTGCAGAGCTTCCAAGTAATGACCCATTGGATGATTGACGGCTAAGCCACTAGCGAACCGTTCACCCATAATTTTAACCAATCCCGCTGGCAAAAATCCGGCTGCCAGAGCGACTCGATTAAAAATGGCAAAAAACCGAAGCCATCTGTTTTGTTTTACACGAAAGTGCACCCGGTCAAGTCTGGAGGAGATACTCATGACTGGTTTTCGTTATATATAGTCTTTATATGAAAAGTACTTTGCATTCCAAAGTTGCATGTAGATTTTACTTTCTGAAAGTATTATTTATTAAGAGGTTGATCCCCCTAAAATGTCGCCAAGTGGACAACTTGTCTCCCCTATGGATAAACGCGTTTGAAACCCCTTCGCCAAGTTTGCATCGGTAGATCACTGTGTTCTAATAGCTACGTATAGACGCATAATCCTACAACATTTGATTGCTATTTATCTTTTAGCGCAGCGCAATTTAACCATTGAATCATATTAGAAATGTACTATTTTGCCTGTTTTAATTTTTGGCGTGACTTCAAGAACAGAGTCGTCAATAAGTGCAATTTTAGAATTCTACGATGTCGTTCACGAAAAGGCTCAATTCACTATACAAGTCTTTGTAACGAACTCTATAGCTTAAGATTTGTACGCACAAATGCGAACTCGTGACAGGTGGATATCCGACCGATTAAATTGACGTTGCATTTCCGCGAACACCCATTCAATAGCTTGGTCGGGATCCGTTGCGGGAACGGATATATCTTCATCCAGGCGGATACTGTGTTTCATCTCATCCCGTACGTCAAAGACGACTCGGATTACTTGTTTTTTTTTAGTGGTCATGGTAAATAACTGGGTAGTGGTAAATGTCAAGCTGATTTAGTTTGATTATAATGGTTAATAAAGTTGAGTGTACGCGCAAAATGACTATCATCCGTTTTGGCAAAGGACAGCGTTTTACGGGTTAGGTGAGGC
>NZ_BAAGTT010000014.1:0-824 GCF_054781775.1 Spirosoma areae
AAGCGCAGCCGCCAGGCGCTCCTGTGGCGTTTTGGCCCACCAGTATGAACGGTTCGGCGCTCCGATTGTCGTACACATGAATCTCGTCGGGATTGCTGGATTTGCGGACAGGAGGCATGGGATTGTCAATCAAGCTGAGATAAACGCCATACAGAAGTTGCTATTTCAGCTAATTTCATTTGTCTTCTTTCCAAGGTATTGGGTGTCCATACATCGGCAACTATATCTCTTGATAAAGCATATTGACTAGTTTGATATATTCTTTTCTTTTCTGAAAAACTTCTTGTACTACAATCGCGATTTTTATCTTCTTCTAATAATGTATAGTTACCTATTCGATAGATGTAATTCTCTTGAATTGGCGGAGGAAAGTCCAATGACCATTCTAAATCTGAATTCTCAGGTAGGATATGTTCTATTGTTGCTGGGCTTTCTTCGTAGTCGATATCTGTTTGACTAAGTTTGTTTTCTAGCTCAAATAAAATATATCTAGCTAATTTTCTATTTCTGCCTTTTGTCTTTATGGATAAAGTAGAAAAGTCATTTTTGAAGTCTAAATCATTAACGTATAGTGGCTTTAGTTCTTGAGATATATTATACGCAGTCTTAGCTTCCCCACGACTTACCTTAATTGCTGTTTGGCTGTAGTATTGTTCCTTAGGATTTGTATTTAATCCACTAACTACAGTGTATCGAAAGGTAATAGGTAGTGGTAAGATAGCCGCTGATGACTTATCTTAGCCCGATGATAAGCGAAGTTAAACAATACACCTGCTCCCGCTGTGGTAGTGTCAATTTACGCAAAAACGGGCACTCGGCCGAAG
>NZ_BAAGTT010000015.1:0-41479 GCF_054781775.1 Spirosoma areae
CCTCACCTAACCCGTAAAACGCTGTCCTTTGCCAAAACGGATGATAGTCATTTTGCGCGTACACTCAACTTTATTAACCATTATAATCAAACTAAATCAGCTTGACATTTACCACTACCTAATTTAACGATGAGTGTAGCTATCAAATCAATCGCCCTCGGATTAGTTCTGGGGGTTCTTTCGATTGGCTGTGCAGTAACCAACATTGGCGCACCAAAAGATGCGGCCAAGCTCACGCCGAATGAGCAGCAGGTTTTCGTGAAAGGAGCTGATATAGGCTGGCTGCCCCAGATGGAAGCAACGGGCTACAAATTTTATAACGACAAGGGCGTTCAACAGGACTGCTTCCAAATCCTGAAAGATCATGGCATAAACACCGTTCGCCTAAGAACGTGGGTCAATCCATCCAATGACCGGCACAGTGGTCACTGTAGTAAAGAAGAGACCGTTGCCCTGGCCCAGCGCGCCAAAAAATGGGGTATGCGGATTATGCTTAATTTTCATTACAGCGATACCTGGGCTGATCCTGGCAAACAGGTCAAACCAGTCGCCTGGCAGGGGCACGACTTTCCAACCTTATTAACCGATGTATATGGATACACGTATGGCGTAATGACAGCGCTGAAAGCGACAGGCATATCGCCCGAATGGGTACAGGTTGGCAACGAAATTCCCGGCGGCATGATCTACCCCGAAGGGAGCACGGCAAACTGGAGTCAATTGGCCCAACTGATTAATAAAGGATATGAAGCCATTAAGGCCGTAAGCCCAGCGTCGAAGGTTATTCTTCATCTGGATCAGGGCAACAACCGGGAGCGGTTCAGAACCTGGTTTGATAACGCAAAGGCACAGGGCGCCCGGTACGACGTCATTGGCCTGTCCTATTACCCTTACTGGTTGCCCGGCAATCCTGATTATACGCTCTCCATTGAGGATTTAGCCGCTAATATGAATGATCTGACCACGCGGTACGGCAAAGAAGTCATGGTGGTTGAGGTGGGTGGCGAGGATACCAACGTTCAGAACACGTATGATATGCTGGTAGCTGTTCAGCGCAAAGTCAGGGCCGTACCGAATCAAAAAGGGCTTGGCGTACTTTATTGGGAACCGCAGGGAGCCAGAAGCTGGAGTAAGTATGCGCTGAGCGCCTGGGGTGCGGATGGCAAACCGACCAAGGCATTAGATGCCTTTCTGGTTGACTAAAGGTAGATTCAGGGATCCGGATAGTCGCTTCATACAGGAGAGTGCAGGAGTCATATACGTTCGGTGGGTACGTACTTTACCTGAAGAATCCTAATCGTCAGAATAGGCTGATGTTTAGGCTCCGGTTACTTTTGAAGATTATAAAACAGATAACGTGGCGGCTTATTGAAATACATCGCTCAAATTGAGTTCTATACCGTTTGTCGGATCAATGAGGGATGCGTCGTGAAAAACAGAGATTTTTTGGTCAGGGGTAAGTAAGAAAATTGTTTGTAGAGATGGTTGTACTAACCAGTCTGAATGCACGCCAGCCCCAAAATAAACATCGAACTTAGCTACCAATTCTTCTACCGACTGCGTAGGCGACAGGATTTCCATAGCGGTTAGTGGTAGTTCAGTCATGCGGATTTCATCATGACGGCTATCAAATGGAATAAGTGGGTACACGCAAATGTCGGGTGTGTAGTCTAATCCACTTATTTTCAATGCGTATCTCTGTTGCAATACGATACTGCTTACGGTAAGCATATAAAATACCTGTAAGATTAGTTTGAATAAAGGCGTGATTTTTACTGGGCATGGGCTTACGGCGGTCGGCTTCGTAATCAGATAGGAGCGGGGCAACGAGCGTTTCCATAAGTCAAGGCTGTTTTAACAAAGATAACAAAACCAGACGGTATACATGAGGAAATATACGAGAACAGGTCTACTCCTGACGGTCCTGCTAATGGGCAGTATCAATATACAAGCTCAGCCCAAATGGCCCGCCATTACGCAGCAAACCAAACCCTGGACGCGCTGGTGGTGGATGGGCAGCGCCGTTAACGACAAAGACCTCACTCGCCTGATGGAACAGTACCGGCAGGCGGGGTTAGGTGGCGTTGAGATAACCCCAATCTATGGCGTCAAAGGCGAAGAGAAACGGTTCATCAACTTCCTGTCGCCGACCTGGATGGACCGACTTACCCACACACTTACGGAAGCGAAACGGCTTGGCCTGGGCGTCGATCTGGCGCAGGCGTCGGGATGGCCGTTTGGTGGTCCCTGGGTAACATCGGCAGATGCCTGTAAATATGTTGCTTACCAGACCTACGCCCTGAAAGCCGGAGAGCGGCTAAACGAAGCCATTACCTACATACAGAAGCCCATCATCCGAACTGTCGGAGAGAAAATTGACCTCACGAAACTAGTGGAGCCGGTCGCAAAAAACCCTGATTTGCAGCTTCATGCCTTCGATCAGGTGCGGTTTGAGAAACCGTTGCCCCTAATAGCACTGATGGCATACCCGGAAAAAGGCGAGCCTATCGACCTGACGAACAACGTAGATGCCCGTGGGAAACTGAATTGGGTTGCCCCCATCGGTAACTGGACGCTCTATGCGGTATTTGAAGGCTGGCATGGCAAGCAGGTCGAGCGGGCGGGGCCGGGGGGCGAAGGCGATGTCATTGACCATTTCTCTAAAACTGCTACGCAGCATTATCTTCAGCGTTTCGATGATGCCTTCAAGGGCCGGAATCTGACGGGCCTGCGGGCATTTTTCAATGACTCCTACGAAGTAGACGACGCGCAGGGCGAAGGCAACTGGACGCCCAACCTATTCGCGGAGTTTACTAAACGGCGTGGCTACAACCTTAGATCCCATTTACCTGCTTTATTCGGCAAAGACGAGGAGGCTATGAACAAGCGCGTTCTGAGCGACTATCGGGAAACCATTTCGGAACTTTTACTGGAAAATTACACCAAAACCTGGAGCGATTGGGCCAAAAGCAAAGGCAAGATTATTCGCAATCAGGCGCATGGCTCCCCGGCCAATATTCTGGATTTATACGCCGTAACCGACATTCCCGAAATTGAAGGGACAGAGATGCTGCGAATCAAATTCGCGTCGTCGGCAGCGAATGTGACGGGCAAAAAATTAACCTCGTCGGAGTCGGCGACCTGGAATAACGAGCATTTTTTGTCGAAGTTGAGCGACATCAAGAAAGACATGGACCGCTTCCTGCTTGGGGGCGTGAACCACACATTTTATCATGGCACCAACTACTCGCCCCAAAGCGCCCCCTGGCCGGGCTGGTTGTTCTACGCAGCCGTGCATTTCAACCCGAACAACACCTTCTGGATCGATTTTAGTAAGCTGAATCAGTACGTAACTCGTTGTCAGTCATTTCTGCAAACAGGCAAACCTGACAACGATGTGCTGGTGTATCTGCCCATTTACGACGCTTATACCCGGCCCGGTAAAGTGTTGCTCCAGCATTTCGATGGGATGGAACATGGCTTTACGGGAATGCCCGTGGAGCGTTACGCCGAAACGCTGCTGGAAAAAGGGTACGGCTTCGATTTTATTTCGGATAAGCAATTGCTCAATGTTACTTCGGCCAATAGACAGTTGCAGACGGGCGGGGTGGGATACAAAACCATTCTTCTGCCCGAAGCGCAGTTTATTCCACTGCCGACATTCCAGCAATTACTGAAACTGGCGCAGAACGGCACAACCGTAGTTGTCTGCGGGCAATTGCCCGGCGATGTGAATGGGTTAGGCAACCTCAACAGCCGCCGAAGCACGTTCAAAAGCCTGCTGGCTCAACTTAAATTCGTGGATACGGAGAAGGCGGGCATTCAGAAAGCTTCAGTCGGCAAGGGGGCGTTTGTGCTCGGAAAGGATGTTGATACCCTGCTGGCCTATGCAGCCGTGAAGCGCGAAGCGATGGTCGATAAGGGTTTGCAATACGTCCGGCGGAGCCACGCAAATGGAAACTACTACTTTATTGCCAATTGGGGCGAAAAGGCGGTAGACGGCTGGGTGCCGCTTCAAACCACCGCCCAATCGGTGGCAATGTACAACCCCATGACGGAGAAAATGGGCATGGCCGGGCTTCGCACATCGGCAGGTGGGACGCGTGAGGTGTACCTGCAACTGGCTCCCGGCGAATCCTGCATTCTGGAAACGAACACGGCCAAAATAAATGGACCAATTTATGCTTACGCCAAACCGGCTGGAGAAGCGCAACCCATCAATGGCACCTGGTCAATCAACTTCGTGAAAGGCGGGCCGACGCTTCCGGCAACCATTAAAACGGATAAATTAGTATCGTGGACGGAACAGAAAGGCGAGGACGTAAAGACGTTTTCGGGAACGGCGGCTTACACCATCACATTCACTAAACCAACCGGAACCGCCACTAACTGGCTGCTCGACCTGGGCAACGTTGCCGAAAGTGCAGTGGTTCAGCTAAATGGGAAGGACATGGGGACACTCATCGGGCCAACTTACCAACTCATTATCCCCGCTACTGCGCTCAAGGCGAGCAACACCTTAATGGTAAACGTTTCCAACAGCATGGCTAACCGCATTATCGACATGGACCGGAATCATGTGGCGTGGAAGAAATTTTACAACATCAACCTGTCGGCCCGCCTGCGCGAAAATCGCGATGAAAACGGAAACTTCACCGCCGAACGCTGGACGCCCAAACCATCGGGTTTGCTCGGCCCGGTAACGCTCACGCCAATGGCTTCAGTAGACGAGGGTGCTTCTATAAGACCCTAACTCCCCACATTCGGGGATTGATTCCCACCCGCGCATCATCGTACTTTACAGGAAATGATTTCTTATGCGCGTGCTTCTCTACGAAGACAACCCGGCTATCCGCGATGCGCTGTTGGTTCTGCTCGATGGAATGCCGGACATTGAACTGGTTGGCGCGTTTCCCAATCCGGTCAGTTGGGCAAGGCAGGTGCGCGATACCCGCCCGGATGTTATTATGATGGATATTGAAATGCCCGGTCTCGACGGCATTCAGGCCACGCAGGCTATCCATGCAGCGTTTCCAGCCATCAATATTGTCATGCTGACCGTCTTTGAGGAGGAAGACAAAATATTTCGGGCCTTATGCGCCGGAGCCGTCGGCTATATCCTGAAAAATTCGACGCCTACCCGCCTGATTGATGCCGTACAGGATGCCCATGCCGGAGGTGCGCCACTCTCCCCAAGCGTGGCGCGCAAGGCTGTGCGCTTCTTTCAGCAGTTGCCACTGGCCCGCTTTGCTCAATCCAATGCCGAGCCGCTAACCAATCGTGAACACGAAACCCTGCGCTATTTAGTGGAAGGGTTGAGCTACAAAATGATCGCCGACCGGATGAGCATTAGCTACGAGACGGTGCGAACGTACATGAAGCACATTTACGAAAAACTTCACGTTGTTTCGATGACCGAAGCCGTCGCGAAGGCGCTGCGGGAGGGCTTGGTGTGACGTGGCGATACCATGCCCTTCCCGCTAAGCCACTCGTCCATAGTCTTCTCCCCGAATTTGGGGATTGACAGTTAGTAAGAACCAGTCCACCTTTGCGATACACAAAACACGTATTGCACCCATGAAAAAACTGCTACTCACCATTGCCTTTGCCGTGACTAATCTGATTCTCTACGCCCAAAATCAGGATATGATTGAGGATTGGGAACGGGCCAAAGCCTACACGAAGGCCTACTTAGATGCCATGCCCGAAGACGGTTATGATTTCCGCCCAACGCCCGACATCCGCAGTTTTGCCCAACAGTATTTGCACACGGCCGCAGTCAATTACCGCTACATCAATTTTGCCACTGGCCAACCCAATCCTTACCCCGGCGATGATCTGGAAAAAGTAAAAGAGATGCAGTCGAAAGCCGCCGTTACCAAAGTGACAATGGAAAGTTACGACGCCGTGATCCTTGCCCTAAAAAATTTAACCAAAACACAGGCGCAGGAGAAAGCAGTCTATTACCGCTGGGAGACTACTAAAGAGATGATATTCCGAAAGGGCCTGGAGCACCTGTCGCATCACCGGGGCCAAACAACCCTCTACCTTCGTCTAAAAGGAGTTATACCGCCCGGCGAAACACTATTGAATGCCACTGAACGAATAAATACTGTTGAGACAAAACCGTAGTCGTCATATGGGCAGGTGAGAAACAAACTTGTTCTACACCCATCAGTATAGCAGCCTACGGTAATACGCAGATTTTCAGTAGCTTTGGTTTATGCGTAAACCATAACCACCATGTTGCTGAAAGGAAAAACGTACCGAATCGTTCCGCAATCGTTCGGGCGGGCGATGGGTTTATTAGTTGGCTTCTGCCTGTGCTTTTCTTCAGCGTTTCCCCAAAAAAAACCCGTCTGGTTTGAGCGGCTCAGTGTGAAAGATGGGCTTTCGAGTAACAACGTGCGTGCCATCATTCAGGATCGGCAGGGGTTTATCTGGTTCAGTACCTACGGCGGCATCAGCCGCTTCGACGGCTACTCGTTCAAAAACTACCAATATGATGCACAGGATACCACTACGCTCGGTAGTAATCACGTTATCGACCTCTGGGAAGACCCAACGGGCATTATGTGGGCGGCAATTTCGAACGGTGGGCTGGCCCGGCTTGACCCACGCACGGATCGTGTCCGGCGGTATCTGGCCAACCGAAATCACCCCGGTGGCCTGCATACCAACGACGTAACGGCCGTTCGGGGCGACCGGTACGGAACTATCTGGGTGGGCACCATCGAAGGGTTGTGCCAGTTCGATCCGCAAACGGAAACCTTTACCCGGTATCGGCACAATCCGACCGATTCGACCAGTATGAGCACCAATACAATGGTTGCCGATTTGTGCGAAGATCACACCGGAACCCTTTGGGCCGCCACCATCGAAAAGGGCATCAATCGCATCAATGTAAAGCAGGGTCAAGCTGGAGAACCGCCGGGCGTTACGTTTACCCGCTATCTGCACAATCCGGCCGATGCGACCTCTATCATCAGCAATCAGGTCATGGATATTTGTGTGGACCACACTGGCGCGTTGTGGATTGGTACACTCAGCGGTCTGAATCAATTTGACCCACGAACGGGCCGTTGCATTGCCCTGTATCAGAATAAGCCTACTAATCCAGCTTCACTCAGCAACAACCGTGTTAATCGGCGATCCATTGCCGAAGATCAGCACCGGAATCTCTGGATTGGCACCGACAATGGCTTAAATCGCCTGAATCCTGAGCGGACCCACTTTGACCGGTTTTATCATGACCCAATCAATCCCCACAGCCTGTCAGACAACGCCATCAACGCCGTTTTGATTGACCGCACCGGTGTTTGCTGGTTCGGCACCAACGATGCCGGTATCAGCAAATTCGACCCGAACCGGCGAATGCTGACCTTTACAGACTATCAGCCGGATCAGGTCAACCCGTTCGGCCGCTATAACATTCGATCCATTTGTCAGGATAATGCCGGAATCTTCTGGATCGGAACGGAGGGCGGGGGACTATTCCGATACGACCCAGCCACCCGGCGATTCCGAAATTTTCGCCGTAGCAATACACCCGACGGCTTATCGACAAACTTTATTGGGCCGATGCTGAAAGACCGCGATGGGAGCATCTGGATTGGCATGGGCAGCGACTGGAAAAGTGGTACGCCGGGGCAGATAGCCCGCCTTGACCCGAAAACTGGTCGGTTTACCACGTTTCTACCCTTTAAGGCGCCCCATAATTACGCCTTCGTGCTGGATATCGTTGAGGATGAACGCGGTATACTCTGGTTCGGAACGGGGTTCCTGGGGATGATTTTGTATGACCGGAAGCAGAATCGCTGGCACCGATACGCGCACGATCCGGGGAATCCGGCCACGCTGCGGGGAAAATGGTCGCGGGCCGTAGTCAGCGACCGGCAGGGGCATATCTGGATCGGTACCGATGCCGGACTGGACCGGCTGGACTATCAAACCGGCCGCATTACGCACTTCATTAATGACCCTAAAATACCCAATAGTCTTAGTTCCAACTACATTATGAGCTTGTGCCTTGATCGGGCTGGCCGGCTCTGGATTGGTACGGATGGGGGTGGGCTTTGTCAGTACGATTCGGCTCATCAACAGTTTATCCGCTACACCCAGAAAGATGGGCTAATCGACAACAGCGTGAGTAATCTGGTGGAAGACAATACCGGAGATTTATGGCTGAATACACGAAAAGGGCTTTGTCGTTTTTCGCCCGGAACCAGCACGTTTACGGCCTTCGATGCCGATAATGCCGATGAGAATTATTTCATTTCAGGAAATGTCCACCTCGGAGCCGCTTTCAAAGCTGGTGACGGAACCCTTTATTTTGGCGGCAAAACCCGTATCGTTCAGTTTCACCCGCACGATCTTCGGTTTAATCCGACCAAACCACCGGTTGTGTTGACCGCTCTACGCTTATTTGACAAACTTCTGCCGGGAAACTACAATGGGCAAACAGTGACGCTCGACCATGATCAAAACAGCCTGACGTTCGAGTTTGCCGCTCTGAATTATACCTCTTCTGAAAAGAACCAATACGCCTACCAACTCGAAAACTTTGAACCGAATTGGGTCTACGCGGGTACTCGCCGAAGTGTTACGTATACCAACCTTGACCCTGGCACCTATACCTTTCGAGTCAAAGGGTCTAATAACGACGGCCTTTGGAATAACGCAGGCACGTTTCTAACTCTCATTATCCAGCCCGCCTGGTGGCAAACCGGCTGGTTTCGGGCGATGCTGCTTCTGACCATAGCGGGACTGATTTATGCCTTTTATCGCTACCGATTGGCGCAGATTCGCCATATTCAACTCCTGCGCGACCAGATCGCCCGCGACCTCCACGACGACGTTGGGGGCGTTTTGAGCGGCATTTCGTTCTACAGCGAAGCCGCCAGCGCCATGCACCGCGAGGGACGCTTTCAGGATTCCTACCACCTCCTGCAAAAAATTGCCGACAACGCCCGTACCACCATTGAGCGCATGAGTGATGTGGTCTGGTCGATGCGCTCCGACACCAACAATGCCCTACGTCTGGCCGAACGATTAGAAAGTTTTGGGCACGAACTGCTGGCGCACCGCAACATCCAGCTAATCGTCGAAACGGAGCCGGTGCTGGAAAAATTTAGTCTCTCGCCCGATGTGATTCGGAACCTGTATTTGATTGGTAAAGAAGCCCTTCATAACGTAGCCAAGCATTCCGGAGCGACGGAAGTACGATTAATGATTTGGCAAACCGGCGGCAAAATAAGTCTAACAGTGCAGGACAACGGGCAGGGCTTTGTCAGCTCAGCCAACGGCAGAGGGAACGGGCTGGACAGCATGATGAAACGGGCCGAAGCTATCGGAGCAACCTATCACCTCAGGAGCCCGCCAAATGGCGGAACCGGCGTGTACGTCGAGCGATGAGGAGCTTCTTCTCCCCGAATTTGGGGATTGACAGCCGCCCGGAAACCAGTCAACTTTGCGATACACAACTCTCGTATCGCACCCCATGAAAAACCAGCTATTCACGATTGCCTTTGCCTTAATTAGCCTCGGTCTCTATGCTCAAAATGCAGACGAAGAAGCGATTAAGAAACTCTGCGTTGCCCAGCACGAAGCCTGGACCAGGCGCGACACTCCGACTCTGCTGGCTATGAACGCCCCTGTTCCCTACAGTAGCCGGTATTGGGCTACAGAAAGTGGCTGGATAGGAGCCGTCAATGGAAGCGACCGAATCAGTAAAGCCTACACCGATGCCATCAGTAAGTCGCCCCAACCCATGAACACGAACGCGGTGCAGTCAAACTGGCAACTCAAACCATTGGGCGAAAACTACTTCTGGGTTACCTATGACCAAACTTCGACTGGCACTGACGGCAAAGCAAACCGCCAAAAAGAAGCCAAGTTATTAGAGAAAATAAGCGGGCAATGGAAGTTTGTATCGGTCATTAGCCTGCCGTTAGCCAAAAACTGATTATTATCCGGTAAAACGTCCGCAACCCCCAAACCAGAAAAACTAATGGAATCGACGACAGAAACTATCCACGCCATTGACATCCCGGTTGCCATTTCGGCTTACGCAGCCCTCGAAGCCGGTCAGCCGCTGATGCCGTACAAGTACACGCCTAAAACGCTAAGTGCTCTGGATGTGGAGATTAAGATTACACACTGTGGCATGTGCCATACCGATTTGCATTTGGTGAATAACGATTTTGGTATTAGTGCTTATCCATTCGTGCCGGGTCACGAAATTGTCGGTGTCGTGTCGCAAGTCGGGGTGTCTGTCACAGACCTGAGTGTAGGGCAGCGGGTTGGCGTAGGCTGGCTGGCCGGTGCCGATTTCACCTGCGAGCAGTGTCAGACGGGCCGGGATAACCTCTGCGTAAATGGCCAGCCAACCTGCTTAGGGCGGGAGGGCGGCTATGCTCAGTATATCCGGGTGGATTCGCGCATGGCTTTTCCAATACCCGATGCTCTGGCCTCCGAATATGCAGGTCCACTCCTGTGCGCCGGGATTACCGTGTTTGCCCCCCTGATTCGACATCATGTCTCGGCGGCTACCCGATTGGGCGTGGTCGGAATTGGTGGTCTGGGGCACCTGGCGTTGCAGTACGGCCGGGCGCTTGGCTGTCAGGTAACAGCTTTTTCCTCGTCGCCCGACAAAGAAACCGAAGCCCGGCAGTTTGGCGCCGACCGGTTTGTGAACACGAGCGCTGAGGGCGCGTTGGCTGCTGCGGCCAACTCCTGCGACTTCCTGCTCTCGACCGTAACCGCCGACCTGCCCTGGGCTGAGTATGTAAACGTGTTACGCCCTGATGGTAAGCTGTGCTTAGTTGGGGTGCCCGATGCGGACGTAAAAATATCCGCCTTACAACTGATTCTGGGTCAGAAGAGTTTGCTCAGCAGTATTATCGGCTCCCGGTCCGAGATACGGACCATGCTCGACTTCTCGGCCCGTCACCAGATTAAACCCCAGATTGAGGTGTTCCCGCTGGCAGAAGTTAACATCGCCCTGCGCCGGATTGCCGACAATTCTGTTCGCTATCGTGCCGTGTTGACGATGGCTTAATCCTATTTTAATGCAAAATAAATAATGGAGAATGAAGGTTGAGTGGCCTTCATTCTCCATTATTTATTTTGCATTATTCATTACCTATTAAACCAGCTCTTCCTCAGGTTGCTCTTGCTTCTCCATGTTGAGGGCGGGGTCTTTCTTGCCAAACCACTTCATCCGAATGCGTTCGTTAACCCAGTACATACAGGGTACAATCACAAGCGTTAATACGGTTGAGAATGTCAACCCGAAGATGATGGTCCAGGCCAGGATATTCCAGAATATCGAACTATCGCCACCGATAACGATGTGCGGATCGAAGTCACGGAAAAGGCCCACGAAATCCACGGTGATACCGAACGCCAGCGGAATCAGACCCAGCACGGCAGCCGACGCGGTCAGCAAAACGGGTGTCAGACGAATACCGCCCCCTTCAATGATGGCTTCGCGCAGGGGAACGCCCCGGCCCCGCAACTCTTCAATGAACTCGATGAGCAGAATCCCGTTTTTCACCACGATACCGGCCAGCGCGATAATACCAATACCCGACATGATGATCGAGAACGTTTTACCGGCGATGACGAATCCAAGAAGCACTCCAATCAGGGAAAACAGGATGGTTACGAAAATAATAAGCGGCTTCACAACCGAGTTAAACTGCGTCGCCATAATTAGGTAAATGAGTAACATCGCGATCCCAAACGCAGATACCAGGAAATCCATCGACTCTTTCTGGTCTTCCTGCTCACCACCAATCCGAACTTCGTAGCCATTTGGCACCTCTAATTCTTTGATAACCCCCTGAATCTGAGCAACAATCTCGTTGGCATTGTAGCCTGGCACCACATCGGAACTCAGGGTAACAATCCGCTCCTGATTCTTGCGGTTAATCTGGCTGAACGTGGTCGAATAGCTGATGTTGGCGACCGACGTAATCGGAACCTGCCGCAGTTGACCACCCATCACCATGTCGCGATAGACGACATTCAGGCTTAACAGCCGGTCAATCTGGCTGCGATCATCCGGTTTCAGTCGAACCATAATTGGGTATTCATCCTTGGCATCGCGGAATTTCGACACCTCAAGACCGAACAGAGCGGTCCGAATGGCCATGGCAACCTGCGCGGAGGAAATGCCTTCGCGTTCCGCTTTTTCGCGGTCGATGTCGATCACGATCTCGGGCTTGTTCGTAATCAAATCCGACTTCAACTGGTCGATGCCCTGAATCCCCGCCTGACTGATTTTCTGCCGAACCTGTTTTTCCAGGCTTCTCAGTTCGTCAAATTCTTCGCCCGCAATTTCGATGGCGATGGGCTTACCCGTTGGCGGACCGCCTGCTTCGCGTTCTACCGAAATTTCGCTGCCTGGCAGGCCCTTCATGGCCGTCCGTACCTTCGCTAATAAGGAATCCGTTGAAATACCGTTCCGCTCTTCATTGCCTTTAAACGCCACCGTCACTTTCGACTTTTGGGGCGTTGCCGACCGGTCTGGATTTTGCGGATCGCCCGCGTTTTTACCGATGTTCGAGATAACCGAGTTGACAATATCCGTCGCCTTGTTGTCGTCAAGCACCTTAAAGACGCGCTTTTCAATCACCCGCGTCACCGAATCCGTTACGCGGGCATCGGTGCCAACGGGCATCACATTATAAACGTAGATGTAATCAGGCTCACCACTGGGGAAGAAAATCACTTTAGGCTTGGCAATGCCAACGATAAAGAATGTCAGAATCAGCAGGCCAAAGGAAGCCAGGATAGCAAACACAGGTCGCCATCCGGTTAATACCCACGAAATCAATCGGCGATACCCATTTTTAAGGCTCGGCAATACGCGCTCCTGGAAGGGAACAATCAGTTTTGGCGTCAGCACATAATGATTGAACACGTACAGGATAATAAACAGAACGAATAAATTGCCAATCCCCCGGTCAATCACATAACCGATACCAGCTAATACGGTCATGATAATAAGGGGCCGTCTGATTTCGGCAAACGTCTGGCGATCTTCGTGGTTATCGTCCTCGTGCCGCTTCATGAACGTTACGGCGAAGACGGGGTTAATCACATAGGCCACAAAGAGCGATGCAAACAAGGTCAGAATGAGTGTTAGCGGCAAAAATTTCATGAACTCGCCCACAATACCCGGCCAGAACAACAGCGGAAAGAACGGCGCAATCGTCGTCAGGGTACCTGACAGTACAGGTGCAAACACTTCGCCCGCAGCCGCTTTCACGGCCTGTTTGATGTCCCAGTCTTTGTTTTGATTGAATAATCGGTGCGAGTTTTCAATAACGACAATGGCATCATCCACCACCAGCCCTAAACCGAGCAGGAAGGCAAACAACACCATAATGTTCAGCGTAAACGATGTGCCGACAACCGGCCCAACCACCGGCATGAGAACAAAGGCTACCAAGGCTGAAAGTGGCACCGAGAGGCCTACGAAAATGGCATCCCGAACGCCCATAAAGAACATAAGTACCAGCACCACAAAAATGAAACCCAGGACGACCGTGTTGATCAGGTCATTAACGTTTTCGCGGGTCCGCTCCGACTGGTCGGCGGTGATTTTAACATCTAAGCCCTTTGGAAAGCGCGTTTCCTTATATTCATCAATCGTTGTTTCAATCCGGTCGGCGGCAGAAATCAGGTTGGCTCCGGCGCGTTTGATCACGTTCAGCGTTACAACCGACTTGTTGTCCAAACGGGCAAAATTCTGCTGCTCCTCGAAGTTATCCCGAACCTGAGCAATGTCGCCGAGCCGAACCGTTGCCCCGGTTGCGGTGCGGATTTGCAGATTCTGAATCTGCGAAACGTCGGTAAACTCACCCTTTACCCGTACTGTCCGGCGAACGCCATCGACGCTCAGATCACCGCCCGATACGTTGACATTCTCACCCTGAATGGCCTGCTGAATATCGGAGAACGCTAACCCTGCCGATTGCATCCGGGGCAGATCGACGTTGATCTGGATTTCCCGCTCCAGCGCGCCAATGATGTCGACACGGCGGATTTCGGGCATTCCTTCAATCACATCCTGCAAATCTTCGGCATACTCTTTCAGTTGTTTCAGAGAGAAATTACCAGCCATGTTGATGTTCATAATCGGCAATTCCGAGAAATCAACATCCTGGGCCGTTGGGCCTGCATCGAGTTTCTGCGGCAGGTCGGGCTTCGCTTTGTCAATAGCATCGCGAACGCGCTGCAGGGCTTCTGCCGACTGCACATCGGGGTTGAATTCAACCAGAATGACCGATACGTCCTGCAAGGCATTTGATTTAATGCGTTTAACGCCCGAAACAGACTTTAACTGCTTCTCAATTTGTTTGTTAATTGTGTTTTCAATATCAGCCGGGGCTGTGCCAACATACACGGTGTTGATATACACCTGCGGTATTTTGATGTCGGGAAACTGCTCTTTCGGCAGATTATTGTATACAAATAGCCCGCCGAGTGTAATCAGGAAGGTGAAGATGTAAATCGCCGTCCGGTTTTCAACGCACCAGTTGGTGAATCCGAGGGTTTTATATTGTTCAAATTTCATGTTGAAATCGTTTGTCGTTTGTAAAGACACAACCCTTTGCGTCTCCTGACCGGATGGTTTTGGCTGACGCATACAAGACGCAAAGGGTTACGTCTCTACAAACTAAAAATTAATCGCTTGTCCGTCAACCAAGTCCTGATAACCAGCCGTCACGATTTGGTCGCCCGACTGTAACCCCTGCGTCACCTCAATTTGACCGCCATATGATTGGCCGGTTTTCACTGTTTTTGCTTTCGCTACTTTCTTACCGCCTTCATTCACTGCCACATAAACTAATTGACCATTCTCTGTGCTTTGAATCAGGTTCTGGTTAATCACAATCGCATTGGCCTGTGTCTCATCATTGATTTTAATCCGGGCCAGCATATTTGGTTTCAGCGAATTGTCGGAAGGTAGTGGCGCTTCGATGGTAAACGTCCGGGTGGATGGGTCTACAATCGTGGCGACAAACGAGATGCGCGAGTTTAGTTTCTTATTGATGTCGGGAAACTCAACCGTTATCGCGTCGCCTTTCCGAACGCTGCCCGCATAGGTATCGGCCACTTTAGCCACTACTTTCAGTTGCGACAGATTGACAACCCGAACCAACCCTACGCCCGGCATGGCCGACTGGCCCACTTTAATCATAACCTGATCGACAACGCCCGAAATGGGGGCCGCAACCGTCGATTGACTCAATTGGGCGTTCATTGTAGCTAACCGGCGTTCGAGCGATTCTTTGTTGTTTTTCGCCTGCAGGTACTGAATCTCCGTACCAATTTGCTGTTTCCACAAAGCCGCCTGTTTTTCATAAACCGTATTCACAAGGGAAAGCTGCGTTTTCAGTTCAGCCATCGACTCCCGCAGCAGTTGGTCGTCCACTTTGGCAATGGCCTGGCCCGCCCGCACCCGATCACCTTCTTTCACGTAAACCGCCGTAACGATCCCGCCCGACTTAGGCGAAACCTGTACGTTGTTTTTTGCATCAATTGTCCCCTGTAACTCCACAAAGTGCCGGAACGTACTGGCGGCCAATGGAGCCACGGTTACCTCTTTCACGCGGGTATCCTCGGCCTTTTTCGGATCGAGTTTAGCAACTTCACTCTCCAGCGTCTTAACTTTTGTGTTCAATTCAGTCTGCTGCGATTTCAACTCGGTGAGTTCATCACGTTTGCTCTGCAAGTCTGACTTTTTCTCCCCTGAGCAGGCAGCGAATAGGCTCACGAGGGCAATGGCGTAGTATGGTTTCATAAGTTTTGGTGAATGAATCATGTGAAATGAACAATGGGTCCTTTCCCTTATTCAGTTAGCATTATCCATTATTCATTATTAATTAAAAATTACTGGCCTGTGTACAGTTTTCCGCTGGCTTTGTCTGCGTCGACTTTGGTTTGCAGGAAGTTATAGAGCGATGCGAAGTAGTTCGTTTGCGCCTGCCGGAACGAGTTTTCGGCATCCAGCACTTCAATATTCGACCCAACCCCTTCCTGATACTTAATCTTCGTTACGCGGGCTACTTCCTGCGCCAACTCAACATTACGTTTCTGGGTCCGAAGCGTTTGCAGGCTGTTGCCAATGGTGATGGTAGCCTGCCGGATTTGCAGATCGATAGAATTCTTCAGCAACTGACCGCTGTTCTGGGCCTTCTGCAACGTAAACCGCTTCTGCTGAGCTAAGTACTTCTTCTGAAATCCATCGAAAATCGGAACCGAGAAATTGATGCCTATAACCGACGAGTTGAACCAGGGAGATGCGAACAAATCGCCAAATTTATTCCGACCGGTATTGTAACCATAATTAGCGAAAGCTGACAGGCGCGGATAGTACTGTTTAGCCACACTCTGAACGTCCAGGTCGGCCAGTTGGATCTGCGATTGCAGTGTCGAAAACTCAATTCGCTGACTGTAATCAAACTCAGCGGCTGCCTGGGCATTGGCCCGCTCAAGCGCATCGAGGTCGATATCCTGGATCTGCTCCGTCAGGGTAATATTGTCGTTAATACCCAGCCCCATCTGAAATTTGAGGAGGTAGTAACTCAGATCAACCAGATTCTTAACGTTTTGACGCTCAGCTTTCAGGTTATTGACCTGTACTTCAAGGCGGCTAACGTCAATTTTTTCGGCGAACCCCTGTTTGTTTAACCCCTGCGTATTTCGGAACAGCGTATCAACCCGGGCAATGTTCAGGTCAAGCAGTTTTATCTGTTGCTCATTCACTAACACCCCATAATAGGCTTTGGCAACCTGCTCAGCCACCGTGATTTTTGAGGCCAGCACGTTTTTCTGAGCCAGTTGCCGATACGTATCAGCCGCCTTCAAACCCAGTCGATACGATGCATCGAACAGAAGTTGGTTAAGGCTACCCGTCAGGCTACCCGAATAGCTTACCCCAAACTGCACCGGAACAGCGGGCGCATCGGCCGAAGCATTTGGATCGAAAAAGACGGCTGGCAAAAAGACCCGCTGAATAATCAGGTTATCCGTTACCTGACCCGATACACTTACCTGTGGTAAAGCTACTCCGCGTACTTCCCGAATACGGGCCTCAGCACTTAAGGCATCTAAACCCGAATTTTTGACATTGATGTTATTCTCAACGGCAAACTTAATGGCTTCGTTGAGCGAAAACTCTTGGCGGTTCTGAGCCAGCAATGGACCGGCGCTACCCAATAGGGTGAGCAGCCAGATCGCCATTGCCTTTTGTCGATTATTGAACTTCATGGTTGTACTGATTAACATACTGATTGTAAATGGTGAAGCCTGTTTCCGTCAGCATACCGCGCACAAAGTGATGCATCAATTCAGACTGAATGTCGTGCATGGTGTACTGGTCTGTTGGGAAGATTTCATTATTAAAAGCCAGTTCAATTTGCTCAACCCGAAGCCGAGCAAGAATAGCCGGATTTATGTCGGATCGATATATACCCTGACCAATACCTTTTTGGATATTTTCAAGAATAGATCGCATAATATGCCCTTCCTTATACTGTCGAAACAGCGCAAATGCCTGCGGGTAGTACCGTTTAATATCCATTAGAAAATTAGGACTAACCTTATCAGCATTCTTTTGCATTAAGTTCAGAACATTCAGAATTTCCTCAACTGGATTGCCAGGCTCAACGACCATACAATCCATCTCTGATTGATTCCTGACCATTTTATCCTGAATAACCTGATAAAGAATCTGCTCTTTATCCGTAAAATGCTGATAAATAGTCTTCTTTGAAATGCCAAGCTGGCGGGCAATATCCTCCATGGTTACGGAGCGGACCCCATATTTCCAAAACAATCGTTCGGCCTCTGCCAAAATTCGTTCCTTCATCAAGTAAAATAGAACTTTTACAGGAAGAACTACGGAAACTCAAATATAGTTCTGAGTTTCCAGTTTATTTTTTACTAAATGATGAACGGCCCAAAAAGCAGAGTAAAGCGGCTAAAAACGCCGACGAACTTGGGAAACGCAGGGGTAGGTGGCCGCTTATTGATGGGAAATAAGGAGTTGATTAAGCACCAATTTCAAAAAACCGCACGTCGGTTTTAACCGAGTCAAGCAACTCGCGGGTGCGCTCAGGGCGGGCGTCTGTAATAAAAATCTGACCAAATGCACCCGCATCCATGCGTAGAATAAGTTTGCCAATGCGCCGGTCGTCTAATTTGTCGAAGATGTCGTCAAGTAGCAGGATGGGCTTAATACCTTTCTCCATCAGTAGCTGGTCGAATTGAGCCATTTTAAGGGCAATCACAAATGTTTTCTGCTGTCCCTGTGAGCCGAATTTTTTCAGCGGCACCGACCCGTCCGACCGCGAAACGCCAGACCGCGAATTACTGGAACCAGAATTGCCGGACTGCCCCCCAATTAAAAAGGAGTAGTCATCTTTGTGAACGCCCATCGTGGTGCGTTGCAGAACGGTATCGCGTCGACGGAAATGCCGGAATTCATCGGCGAAAGCGGGATTGCTCACTTCCGACTCATATACGATACTGACTTCTTCACGTTCGTCGCTCAGATAGGCATAGTGCGCCCGGAAGCCGGGCAGAAACTCGTCAACAAAAGCCCGCCGACGGTTGTGAATCTTCTGGCCGAGGTCGAGCAGCGGCTCATCATAGGTATCGAGCAGGTCGTTGTCTACCTGGTTTCGCTCGGCAAATAGTTTGAGCAGGCTGTTGCGCTGCTTCAGCACCTGCTGATACAGCATATAGTCGCGCAGGTAATCGGCATCGAGCTGCGACAGTACGCCATCAAAAAAATGCCGTCGGTCTTCGCTGTGTTCCCGAACCAAATCGGTATCGTTTGGGGCAACCAGAACGATTGGGAAGCGGCCAATGTGTTCACTGATACGCTCATACGGTTTTTTATCGGCCATGAGCACCTTTCGCTGTCCGCGTTGCAGGCTACTGGTTATCTGGACGGTGCGGTTGTCATGTTCCTCAAAAATTCCGTCGATGATAAAATAATCGGCATCGTGCTGAATACTGAGCGCATCCTGACTTTGGAAGGCACTTTTGCTGAGTGCCAGAAAATAAATAGCGTCTAAAAGGTTAGTTTTACCGCTGCCATTCGGTCCTACCAGTACATTGATTTGCTTACCAAAGACATATCGCCCATCTTCATAATTTTTAAAATTGGTCAGGCTCAGCTTTTCGAGGTGCATAGATGTAGCGCATAACGTGATAATGCGTAATTTCGCGGCAGTCAATTACGCATCCTGCTCACCAACAAAATGAGCAACTGAAATTGGCAACAAAGATACGGTCGGTTTGTTAGTAGTTGAGAAGTGCTCTCAGATTGTTGTTTTTCAACTTCAGCAACCCTTTTTCCAATAATCCGGCAGCAATAGTTAGCTTTATCGAATACATTCCTCATGGCAAGCGTTAAAGAGAAAAACTCCGCCGGTACGCCGGAGCGCGGGAAAACAAAACAGAATGGTCAGGCTTCGGCGGCCCGCCCGGTTGTTGCTGCCAAAACGCAACATCCGAAAGAGCGCTATATGTATTGGTATGAATCCATGCAGTTGCAGCGGAAGTTTGAAGAAAAGGCTGGGCAACTTTACGGTCAGCAGAAAATCCGGGGCTTCTGTCATCTGTACATTGGTCAGGAAGCCTGCTCATCGGGGTCCTATACAGCGCTGACCAAAGACGACAAGTGGATTACGGCCTACCGCGACCATGGCATTCCACTGGCGCTCGGCTCGGACCCAAAAGCGATTATGGCCGAGTTGTTCGCCAAGCAAACCGGCTCGTCAAAAGGCAAAGGTGGCTCGATGCACATCTTCGACAAGTCAGTCAATTTTGTGGGCGGTCATGGCATTGTTGGTGCTCAGATTCCGATGGGTGCGGGGATTGGCTTAGCCGAGAAATACAACAAGACCAAGAACTTGTGCATTACGTTTATGGGCGACGGAGCCGTGCGTCAGGGCGCGTTGCACGAAGCCTTTAACATGGCGATGCTCTGGAAAATCCCGGTCATTTTCGTAGTCGAAAATAACGGCTATGCGATGGGAACCTCTGTAGCTCGTACCTCGAACGTCACAGAACTTTATACCCTTGCCGAGGCCTATGATATGCCTTCCGAACCCGTTGATGCGATGAGTGTTGAGGCCGTTCATGAGGCCGTCAGTCGTGCCGCCGAACGTGCCCGCGCTGGCGAAGGCCCGACTTTCTTAGAATTTCGCACCTACCGCTATCGGGGTCACTCCATGTCGGATCCGCAAAAGTACCGGTCGAAAGATGAAGTAGAGAAATATAAACAACGTGACCCGGTTGAGCAGGTAAAAGCCAGTATTCTGGAAAAAGGCTTTGCAACCGAGGACGAGTTGGCGGCTATTGACCAGAAAATAAAAGGCATTGTAGACGAGGCTGTCAACTTTGCCGAAGAGTCGCCCTATCCTCTGCCGGAAGAAGCATTCAAGGATGTTTACATGCAAAAGGATTATCCCTTCCTGATGGAATAAATAAGATGACTTCTTATCCTATTCTATTATCTACGTCCAGACTTTTCGGTCTGGACGTTTTTCATTGAACATTTTTTTTGTTTTAAATGTATATACATTAAATGTATTGACATTTAAGAATACCTGAAACTGTCTTCCTGATTCTTCACTTTCAATGAGCTATGGAAACTCTGATTAATGGCCTTCACCACGTTACTACCCTGGCAGGCGATACACAACGAAATGTTGATTATTACACGGATATTCTTGGCCTTCGCCTGGTAAAAAAAACCATCAATTTTGATGCGCCCGACGTCTATCATTTATACTACGGTAACCAAACTGGTTCGCCCGGCACCATTCTGACGTTCTTCCCGTATGGCAGCTTGCCTCGTGGTCGGAAAGGCGTTGGTCAGTTGACATATACCGCCTTTTCGGTGCCAACGGCCGCGCTGCGTTTCTGGATGGACCGTCTGCACGAACGTACCATTCCGTATGCCGGGCCACACAAACGCTTCTCAGAAACGTATCTGCGTTTTGAAGATTTCGACGGTATGGGCATTGAACTCGTTTTCACCGATGAAGACGGGCGCCCCGGCTGGGATAATGGCCGGATTCCGGCGGAGTTCGCCATTCGTGGTTTTCATACGGTTACACTTAATGAATCGAATCCCGACCGGACAATTGAACTCTTAACCGAAACGATGCAACATACATTGGTAGGGGAGGAGGAAGGTCGCTTCCGGTTTAAAGCGGGTTCTGGTGAGTCGGGTAGTTTTGTGGATGTACTCCATTCGCCAACTGATGTTCGGTCCTTGCAGGGAGCTGGCTCGGTTCACCATGTCGCCTTTTCAACGGATTCTGACGATACGCAACTGGCCATTCGCGAAGCGTTGATGTCGGCGGGCTATCACCCCACAACCGTGCTTGACCGGAATTATTTTCACAGCATCTACTTCCGTGAGCCGGGTGGTATTTTGTTTGAAGTGGCTACAAATCCACCCGGTTTTGCTGTCGATGAACCCGTTTCAGAATTGGGGCAGTCGCTCATGTTGCCTCCGCAGTACGAATCCCGCCGGGCGAGTTTAGTGGAAGCCTTGCCAGAGATAACTGTAAAATAAATTAAACACGGAGCTAACAGAGACCGACACGTAGGTCTCGGAGTATTAACAATAATCTCTGTTAGCTCCGTGTTTAGCCTAAACGTATGATACACAATCCCAACAATATCCGAACAGCCGGGAAGCCGCTCGAAGAAGCCCAGAAAGTCATGGTTATGGTGCATGGCCGGGGCGGTTCGGCCAGCGATATGTTGTCGCTATCGAGTTCTATTCAGGATAAAGATTTTGCGTTTATTGCACCCGAAGCGCAGGGAAATACCTGGTATCCACAATCATTCCTACGGCCATTGTCGGAGAACGAACCCTATCTATCTTCGGCGCTTGAGGTTCTTGCCAGTCTGCGCGGGCGACTACAAGCTGACTATAATTTTAAATTACCGCAGATTTACTGGTTCGGTTTCTCGCAGGGAGCCTGCCTGATGCTGGAGTTCGTGGCTCGGAACGCGTCAGACTACGGGGGTGTTTTTGGGTTAAGCGGTGGCTTAATTGGCCCACCCGATGCGCCCCGAAACTATGAAGGTTCGTTTACGAATACGCCTATTTTTTTGGGTTGCAGCGATAATGATTCGCACATTCCCAAAGAGCGCGTTCTGGAATCGGAAGGTGTATTTCGACGGATGGGCGCGGATGTGATCACGAAATTGTATCCAAATTTTCCGCACTCGATTAACGAAGATGAGTTAAACAGTGTTAATTTGCTGATAGCCGGAGACCAGCAACGTCCGACTGTTTTATAACACGTATGCCTATGAGCCAATATATGGTTGAATTTGATCTTCCAACCGTGATAGATGAAGGGTTTGAGAACCGCATACCTGCCCAACGGCTCAAAGTAGAAGAATTAATGGAGAGAGGATTTTTGCTTTCCTACTCACTTTCGATTGACCGTCATAAACTCTGGTGCATTTTTAAAGCCGACTCGGAACTGGAAGTTATGGAATCAATTTCGGAGTTTCCGCTCATAAAATACATGACGCCTATGATCACTGAGTTGATGTTTCATAACATGGTGGCAGCCCGAATTCCTCTTTTTTCTCTGAACTGATTAAATCGAAAAACCCTTCTTACGGAGGGTTTTTTTCATGCATGAAAATCGTGTTTCACGTTTAGTATTTTGCTAAAAACCATTAAGTAACCAGGGCAAAACTGGTTACATAGCAATATAACTTATTGATTATCAGTTCCACGTGGAACATCCAGTATAGTTGATTTTCTCACGTTAATTTATGAAAAACGCATGACACCGAACATTCTCATTTGCCAGTCGGAGCGTGAGTTGGAAGCTCATTTCGCCAGTGATTTCATTGCTCATATCAATGGGCAAACTGTACTGACGCTCCGAAAATTCTACGAAGAACTTGCCGACCTACTCGAAATTCCTGACTTTGGTTTTACGCTCGACGCGCTGAATGATTCGCTGAATGACTTGCAGTGGCTGGAAGACGAGCGGATTGTTTTGTACTTCACAAACACCGGTGAGCTCGTCAGTAAAGAACGCGACCCAGCTAAATTGGGTAGTGTGTTAAACATACTGGATGCTACAGCCGAAGATTGGAAATGGACGAATGACGACGAAGACCTCGCTAAAAAAGAATTAATAATTGTGTTTGAAGATAGCTCAAGAATCCGAAAATTGCTGGATAGCGAAGCCATAAATTATCAGATGCTGGCAGAGCTGAAATAAACGGTTGACGCAACAAATTTCCAAAACCTACTGTTACTTAAACATGCCGCCGGAATAAGTCTTCCAGCGGCTTTTCGTGTTCGACATACAACCTGATCTCACTTGAAGCCAGACGAATTACTCGGTCTTTATACCGACGATAGTTATATAAAATTACTTGCTGAACCCTTCAGCCGAAAACCGACCAGCGAACCACAAAGGCTACAAATTAAAGGGTTGGCCGGTAGCTTAGATGCGGTACTGGCCTCGGCCGTTTTCAAATCTGTCGGTGGCAATCATCTGTATGTAATGACCGACCGTGATGAAGCTGCTTATTTCTTCAACGACCTGCAAAACCTGCTCAGCCGTGAGGTGCTGCTCTTCCCGATGTCGTACAAAAAACCGTATCAGTACGAGGAAGTTGAGAACGCCAATGTACTGATGCGTGCTGAAGTGTTGAACAAACTGAATCCGGCTCCAAAAGATGGCTTGCTGATGGTAACCTATCCCGAAGCTTTATTTGAGAAAGTCATTAACAAGCGGTCGTTGCAGGCAAACACGCTGACCATCCGGGTAGGGGAGAAAGTGGATACACAGTTCGTATCAGAGTTGCTCCAGACGTATGAATTTGAAAAGACCGATTTCGTCTATGAGGCTGGTCAATTCTCAGTACGAGGTGGTATCATCGATGTGTTTTCTTTCGCCAGTGAGTTTCCATTTCGGATTGATTTGTTCGATGATGAGGTGGAAAGCATCCGCAAATTTAATCCCGAATCGCAGCTTTCGACCGATACCGTTGAGTTCATTAACATCATCCCAAATATTCAAACTAAGCTGATTGAAGAAACCCGCGAACCGTTTTTTGACTTTCTGCCTGAAGTCACCACTATTTGGGCTAAAGATATTGAGTTCACCCTTGAAATTATTGAAACCTGCTACGAAAAGGCCGAGCAAAGTTTCGCTACCGTGCTGGCCAACAGCGGGGGCGTTCAGATCGTATCGGACCCCGGCGAATTATTCGAAACCCGGAGGACATTCCTGAATGAATTAAAACGATTCCGCACGGTTGAGTTTGGTCGTAAATTTTACTTTAAAACCGATGGCCGTCAGCAATATCAATCCAAACCGCAACCCTCATTCAATAAGGATTTTAAACGGTTAGTCGATACACTTGGCGATAATCAGGCCAAAGGCTTTACGAACATTATCGCGGCTGAATCTTTTAAACAACTCGACCGGCTTCGAACGATCTTCGAGGAATTAGACCCATTTGTCAAGTTTCAGCCGATGAACATTGGCCTGCGGGAAGGGTTCATGGACGACGCGCTAAAAATTGCGTGTTTCACCGACCACCAGATTTTCGATAGATACTATAAGTACCGAGTTCAGGACAAGTTCTCCAAATCAAAGGCCTTAACACTACGCGAGTTAAAAACGCTTCAACCTGGCGATTACGTTACGCACATCGATCACGGAATTGGTCGGTTTGCCGGTTTGGAAAAGGTAGATCACGCCGGAAACGAGCAAGAAGCCATTCGGCTTATTTATCGTGACAATGACATTCTGCTGGTTAGCATTCATAGCCTACACAAGATTGCCAAATACAGCGGCAAGGAAGGCGGTCCGCCAACCATGAGCAAGCTGGGTTCGCAGGAGTGGGAGCAGAAAAAATCCCGCATTCGCAAGCAGGTCAAAGACATTGCCCGCGAGTTGATTGCGCTCTATGCCAAACGTCGGACTGCACCCGGTTATGCCTACAGCCGCGACTCGTTTCTGCAGGCCGAACTCGAATCATCATTCCTGTATGACGACACGCCCGACCAGGCAAAAGCCACGAATGATGTAAAAGACGACATGGAACGCCCGCATCCAATGGACCGGTTAGTTTGTGGCGATGTGGGCTTTGGTAAGACGGAAATCGCCATTCGAGCCGCCTTTAAAGCAGTGGCCGATAATAAGCAGGTTGCCGTACTCGTTCCAACAACCATTCTGGCGATGCAACACTACAAAACCTTTACGGAGCGCATGGCAGACTTCCCGGTCAAGATTGAGTATATCAATCGGTTTCGGTCGGCCAATCAGGTAAAAGAAATTCTGAAAGGAGTAGCATCGGGTGAAATCGGTATTTTAATTGGCACCCACCGAATTGTTAATAAAGACATAAAATTTAAGGATTTAGGATTATTGGTGATTGACGAAGAGCAGAAGTTTGGCGTAAAAACCAAAGACCGATTAAAAGAAATGCGCGTAGAAGTCGATGTGCTCACACTCACGGCCACACCCATTCCCCGAACACTGCATTTCTCGCTTATGGGCGCGCGCGATTTGTCAGTCATAGCTACGCCCCCGCCCAATCGCCAGCCCGTTACCACCGAAGTCCATATTTATAACGAAGCGATCATCCGCGACTCAGTCAGTCAGGAGATCCGGCGGGGGGGGCAGGTTTTCTTTGTTCATAATCGCGTGAGCGACATCGAATCCATCGGCAATCTGATTATGCGCTTAGTGCCTGAAGCCCGCGTGGGTGTGGCACATGGGCAAATGGAGGGCGACCGATTGGAGCGGATAATGACCCGATTCATTGAGGGTGACTACGACGTGCTTGTCTCGACCAACATAATTGAATCGGGCCTGGACATTCCGAATGCCAATACGATTCTTATTAATAACGCGCACTACTTTGGTCTGTCAGACCTGCACCAGATGCGCGGCCGGGTGGGGCGGTCGAACCGAAAAGCCTTTTGTTATTTATTAACGCCCCCACTGTCGGTAGTCACGGCCGACGCCCGCAAACGTTTACAAACCCTTGAAGATTTTTCTGACCTCGGCGAAGGCTTCAAAATTGCGATGCGCGACCTCGACATTCGGGGGGCGGGCAACTTGCTTGGCGCCGAACAAAGTGGTTTCGTGAATGACCTCGGCTTTGAGATGTACCACAAAGTGCTTGATGAAGCCGTTCAGGAACTACGTGAAAGCGAGTTTAAAGACCTGTTTGAAACTAAACCTGGCGACCTGAAACTGACTCTTCCCGATACAGTTATCGAAACTGATTTGCAGGTAGTTATTCCCGAACGGTATGTGTCAAATATTTCGGAGCGGCTGGCGTTATACACTCGGTTGGACAGTCTTCAGAACGGCGACGAGTTAATGGCTTTTCGGCAGGAAGTGGTCGACCGCTTTGGCCCAATGCCTGCGGAGGTCGAGAACCTCATCAAAATGGTCAATGTTCGCTGGAGAGCCGAACAAGTATACCTTGAAAAACTGACTCTTAAGAATAATATCCTGAAAGGATACTTCGTTTCTAACGGGAACGATGCTTTTTTCAACTCTGACCAATTTGGCAAGGTAATTGAGTACATCAAGCGAAACCCAGCCAAATGTTCGTTAAAAGAGTCGAAAGGGCGGCCTGTATTTACTCATGCTGACGTGTTCTCGGTAGAGCAGTTAGATGAAATTTTGGGCGCAATGACGAATTAAATCAAGATTTTTGCACCTACGTTTTTTTTACACAAATAGAGCAATGATTCAAAAGTATCACCTGCAACGAGCGGCCTATGTATTGCTGGCCACGGTAGCCCTGGCATCCTGCAAGTCTAAGCACCCGACCAGTGTGCAGCCTGGTAAGAAAAGTACAGCGACGGGAATTGCTTACAACCAGAAAGAAGGGTTTCAGGTTAAAAAATTTGTAGGACAAAAGGCTGGTCCAAACCTTGTTTTTATTGAGGGTGGCCGGTTCACGATGGGCGCGCTCGAAGAGGATATCATGAACAGCCGCGACAATAAGGAGCGCACCGTTTCCATTCAGTCCTTTTACATGGATGAAACCGAAATGGCCAATGTTCACTACCTTGAATATTTAGATGCCATCACCCGCGATTCCTCAGAGGAAGTGGTGGCGAGAGCGTTACCCGATACGACCGTTTGGGCAAACCCACTTTCATTTAACGACTCTTACGTCACTCAGTACTTACGTTACCCCGCCTTCCGTTACTATCCGGTTGTGGGTGTTTCCTGGGAACAAGCTACTGACTACGCAGCCTGGCGGTCTTCAGCCGTAAATAACGAATTGGCCAAAGGCGGTGGCAGCACCAAGAAGAAAGGGGGCGGTTTCTCGCTAAAGCGGAAATCGAAGAAAGAAGCTGAACCTGCTTTAGCTGAAGCAACCGCAGCAGCTCCATCAAAACCAAGCCTTGAAAGCGGCACAATTCTACCAGATTATCGGCTTCCAACCGAAGCTGAATGGGAATATGCAGCAAAAGCGCTGATTGGCACGCAATACATGGACGAGAACCAAATTAATCAGCGGATTTATCCCTGGGATGGTTCGTCGGTCAGAAACCCTAAGAAGGGGCGTAAACAAGGTCAAATGCTGGCTAACTTTAAGCGGGGACGCGGTGACCACGCCGGTATTGCAGGCCGCTCAAACGATGGCGCCATCATTACCAACGAAATTTATGCTTATCCAGCTAATGACTTTGGTTTATATAACATGGCTGGAAACGTTAATGAGTGGGTATATGATGTGTATCGCCCTCTCTCTTATCAGGATGTGAGTGACTTGAATCCTGTTCGGCGAAATGGCTATATGGATGAGGCTAAAAACTATGACACCAAGAATAAACAGTCGTTAATTGACGATAAAGTGCGCGTTTTTAAAGGAGGTTCATGGAGCGATGTGGCTTACTGGTTATCACCTGGAACACGTCGCTTTCTGCCCCAGGATTCAGCAACTGCTACTATCGGGTTCCGATGTGCAATGATAGCTGTCGGACGAAACAAATAAGGTTAGTCCTCTGTAAGGCAGATTAGTCCATTGCCGGTTAATAAGTCAAAAAAGCGGTTATCCAGTAATGGATGACCGCTTTTTTGTTGTTGAAAAGCTACCCGGTAATTCGCTTAACTTTATCGGTGTGTGGTTGCAAGCGTTAAAATACCTACAGACTTACAATTAGCCCGTAATAATTCAATCGTACAGGCCTCGAGTGTGGCACCGGTCGTTAGAACATCATCTACCAAAATAACACGTTTACCTCTAATCACGTCTGGATTTACCACCGCAAAAACGGTTTTTACATTTTCCCAGCGTTCCAGGCGATTTTTGCGCGTTTGTGATTCTTTAAACCGCTTTCGCACTAAGACGTCCGTCCGCATGGGAACACAAAGCGCTTCTGCCAGGCCTTCGGCAATCCAGTCGGCCTGATTATAACCCCGCTGTTGTAAACGACTCTGATGCAACGGGACGCCAATAATTACGTCTATATCCCGTATGTGCTTACTCTCTGTTTTGAGTTGATGTCCATACCAGCCTGCCAGCGCTTTTGCGGCTTCTTTCTGGCCCTTATACTTGATGCTATGGATTAACTTTTGCACAATCCCGCCTTTTGTAAAATACATAAAAGAAGCTAAAAATTGAATGGGTACTTTTCCGGCAAACTTATTGAGGAGATTTTGGTCGTAAGGCTCCCGGTGTTGCCCGGTTTCGGGTAAATTGATTCGACACGACGTACAAAGAATTGTTTCATTAGCGCCTAATGACTGACTACAGCCGAGGCATAGTGTAGGAAAAAGAAGGTCTATAAAATCGACAATTAATCTCTGAACAAACTGAAGCATGGGCAGTACTCGTTTTTGAGTATAATTCGTTGTAATTTAGATAGAACAATTACTAAATAAACGTCGTGGACGCTAAAAGTATAGATAAGGCATGGGAAGAGTTACTTAACCAGTTACAGTTGCTGGTTGGAAAACGCCCTGCTGACTTGAATGCCGTTTTATTTCTGATTGGCGTGCAGGAATTGGGTACAGGTCCGAAACGGTTTTCTAAAGAAGCCAAACAAGATCTGATGCATATTGCCGTTTGCCGGGTGTTGAGCCAGGAGGGTTACTATATGTTCGATGGCTATGATAAGGACGGCTGGCCATTATGGACACTGACAAAACCCATTCCACAAGGTGATCTGCTGGCTCAGGAAAACTTTTTGAAACAACATGTTATTCAGTATTTTGAGTCCCTCTTAGTTTAACTGCTCAACCTGACTTCTTATGCAACCTTCAACTGCTTATGCTACCCTGCTACAACGTATAGACGAGTACAAAAAGCGCTACTTTCAGAACCAGTTGGTGAAGGGAAGTTTGTTTTTCATCGCCTTGCTCGGCAGTGGCTATCTGCTCATTAATACTGCCGAATTTATTGGCCGGTTTAATTCTGTTGGTCGGGGAGCATTATTTTTTGGTTTCCTGCTTACGATTTTGACCGGCTTGTATCTGTTCATCATTCGGCCCCTGATGAGTTTGTATGGGCTCAACAAACCCTTGTCGAATGATGAAGCTGCCCGACAAATCGGGACGTTTTTTCCGGAGGTTGGCGATAAGCTGTTGAATACGTTACAACTTCAGCGCATTTCTGCCGATCAGGGCGATTTGCTTCAGGCCAGTTTGAATCAACGGTCGCAGCAATTAATGATTAATCGCTTTGCCAACGCTATCCAGATCAGTCGCAATCGCCAGTTTCTGAAATACGCCATTCCACCGCTTGCCCTGATTTTGTTAATTCTAATCGTTAACCCGGCTTTCTTCACGAAGTCCTCTACGCGGCTTGTTAACTACAATGAGGATTTTGTTGAAGAAGCTCCGTTTCAGTTTGTCGTTCAAAATAAATCTCTAAAAGCCTTTCGGAACGAGGATTTTGCTTTAAAAGTGAAACTTACTGGCAACGCTCTACCACGGGCTATTTATGTTGTGGCGAATGGAACACGTTTCAAACTTGAACAGTCGGGGGAGGAGTTCACTTACAATTTTGATAATCTTCAACGTGATGTTGACTTCCAACTTGAGGCTGCTGGTTTCAATTCGCCTAAGTACAAAGTAACGCTGATGGACCGGCCAGCCGTATTATCGTTCAGCGTTAAACTCGATTATCCTGCTTACCTCAATAAGCCTACTGAACGGCTTTCAAACGTTGGCAATCTGCTTGTACCACAGGGAACAATTGTTAACTGGGAGTTTGCTGCCGATCACACTGACTCGCTTTTACTTCGGTTCAACACTGATGCCAGACCAATCGCAGCCCGGCTAATTGATGACAATACATTTGTATTGAACCGCCGGTTGATGCAGAATGCCAGCTATAGCGTATCGCTTAAAAATGGACAAATTGCTGCGCCGTCGGTTATTCAATACAATGTTCAGGTTATTCCTGATCGTTACCCACAAATATCAGTAGACCGAATTCAGGATACAGTTACCTATAATTACATTGCGCTTTCCGGGTTAATTTCTGACGATTATGGATTCTCCAAACTCCGGCTTAATTACAAAATAAACCGGAGTGGTAAAGTATCAACTCCATACGTAAAAGATATTTCGATTAACCGATCGACTACTTCTCAGAATTTCGTTTACAACTGGTTGCTCGATAGTTTAAAACTTGGGCAGGAGGACAAACTTGAGTATTTTGTTCAGGTTTGGGATAACGACGGCGTGAACGGTCCAAAGTCCAGCCGTTCGAATCAGTTGAATTTTGTGATTCCCTCAAATGCCGAAATTCAGAAACAGGTTAACAAATCAGCCGAGAAAACTGAAGAACAGATTGATAATGCGTTAAGTAAAACGCAGGCTATCAAGAAAGAGTTGAACCAGATGGAAGATCGGATGCGAACGAAAAAATCATCCGATTTTCAGGATAAAAAGCAGCTTCAGGACGTCCTGCAAAAGCGCGAAGAATTGCTGAAAGAGATCCAGAAATTGCAGGAGCAGTTTCAGAAAACGAACGACACCCAGCAGCGTTTTGCCGAAAAAAATCAGGCTGTGCAGGATAAGATGGAATTATTACAGAAGCTATTTAAGGATTTACTCGACCCAGAATCCAAACAGTTGTACGAACAATTAAAGCAGCTTCTGGAACGTAAGCAGGATGAGAAAGCGTCGGACATGCTCGATAAGCTAAGCCGTAAAGAACGTAACCTGGAGCGTGATTTAGATCGTGCACTGAAGCTGTTCAAGCAAATGCAGTTAGAGCAAAAGGTTAATAATATTGCCGAGAACCTGGAGAAGCAGGCTGAAAACCTTGAGAAGCAGGCGCAGGAAAATGAGAAGAAAAACGAGACATCTCAGGAACAGCAAAAGCAACAGGAGAAGTCGCAGGAGGATTTCAAAAACACCCAGGAGCAATTAGATGAGATTGAGAAGCAGGCTGAAAAGGATGAATTAACCAAGCCTGAAACGTTGGAGGAAGAGCAGAAAGCCATTGAGAAGGAGATGGAAGAAGCCACTAAAAACATGAAAAGCGACCAGGGTAAAAAGGCCGCTTCCAAGCAGAAAAAGTCGGCTAAATCCATGCAGGCTATGAGTAAGGCTATGAAAGAATCCATGCAATCGGCCGAGATGGAAGAGATGCAGGAGAACATGGATGACCTTCGCAATATTCTTGATAACCTGATTACGCTCTCCTTCGGACAGGAAAAAGTAATGAAAGAGTTTAGAGGAATGAGTTTACAGGATCCGCGCGTTACCAAGCTGTCGCAAGAGCAATTGAAGCTTCAGGATGATGCTAAAATTATTGAAGATAGCTTAAATGCGCTGGCCAGCCGAGTAGTTCAGATTCAGTCGTTTGTTACTCGTGAACTTACTAATATGAAATCCTATATGGATGAAAGTGTTCAGCAACTACGCGAACGTCGGTTGAGTATGGCATCAGCCAAACAGCAGTTTGCTATGACATCCATTAATAATCTTGCTCTGATGTTGAGTGATGTCTTGAAAAATATGCAACAACAGATGAACGCGATGGCGATGCCCGGCAAAGGCAAAGGTGGCAAAAAAGGCGAAAATCCAAGTGGCATGGGAGAGATGCAAAAACAGCTAAATGCTAAAATGCAGCAGCTTCAAAAGGGTGGCAAATCGGGCCGGGGACTATCCGAAGAGTTGTCACAAATGGCTGCTGAGCAAGCCATGATACGTAGTATGCTGAAGAAATTAGAGGAGAGTGCGAAGGGTACAGAAGTTGGCAAGCAACAGGAGAAACAGGTTAAAGAGTTAATGGAAAAGATGGACGAAAGTGAAACCGATTTAGTTAATAAACGTGTGAACCCTACCACGATTAACCGGCAAAACGAAATCCTAACTCGCTTGCTTGAATCCGAAAAAGCGTTGAAGCAGCAAGAAGAAGATCCTAAACGTCAGGCAGAAGCTGCTAAATCTACGAAGCGCAGTATCCCTGCTTTCTTTGATTCTACTAATCTCCAGCAGCGAACAAAACAAGTCGAAGTACTTCGTTCAGTTACGCCTAACTACAATCTCTTCTATAAAAAAGAGGCTAATCAGTACTTACAGAAAGTCAGTAAATAATTCCGTATTCGTTTTAAACCGCTGACTTCGCACAAAAGTCAGCGGGGTTTTGTTGCCCGTTTAGTACAATTTATTTGTGTTTCTCGGTTTCGTCAACTTTTAACAATTATGTGTAAAGTTTCCACGTGAAACATTTTTTTAAAATTATCAGAAATGTATTCTACTTACGATGTCATTGTAGTTGGAGCAGGGCATGCCGGTTGCGAAGCAGCAAATGCGGCAGCAACAATGGGTTCACGAGTTTTGCTCATTACGATGAATATGCAGACAATCGCGCAAATGTCCTGCAACCCAGCCATGGGGGGTGTGGCCAAAGGGCAAATTGTGCGTGAAGTTGATGCGCTGGGTGGCCTGTCTGGTATTATCAGCGATAAAAGCATGATTCAATTTCGAATGCTTAACCGCTCTAAAGGCCCGGCAATGTGGAGTCCACGTTGCCAAAGCGACCGAAATATGTTTGCCTGGGAATGGCGAAAAGCTTTAGAAGAAAATAGAAACATTGATTTTTGGCAGGATACGGTAAATGAAGTTATCGTAAAAAATAGACGCGTGTCAGGAGTAAAAACCAGTTTAGGCGTAGAATTTTCAGCCAAAGCGGTTGTATTGACGAACGGTACATTCTTGAATGGGCAAATGTTCATTGGTGAGAAAGTTTTTGGCGGAGGGCGAACAGCCGAACGTGCTGCGACAGGGTTAACCGAACAGTTAGTTCACCTGGGATTTGAATCTGGTCGTATGAAAACCGGAACGCCCCCACGAGTAGATGGGCGTAGTCTGAATTATAAACTGATGGAAGAACAACTCGGTGACGAAAATCCGGGAAAATTCTCCTATACCGAAACGCCAAAACTGACTAAGCAACGTAGCTGCTGGATAACCTATACCAATCAGGCTGTCCACGACGAGTTGAAAAAGGGCTTCGATAAGTCTCCCATGTTTACGGGGCGTATTAAAGGATTAGGGCCACGGTACTGCCCATCCGTTGAAGATAAAATCAACCGCTTCGCTGATAAAGACCGGCATCAGATTTTTGTAGAACCCGAAGGATGGGATACGGTCGAAGTATATGTAAACGGTTTTTCGACCTCACTGCCAGAAACGGTTCAGTACAATGCCTTGCGAAAAATTCCGGGTTTTGAGAACGTTAGAATGTTCCGCCCCGGCTATGCAGTGGAGTACGATTTCTTCCCACCAACGCAGTTGAAGCCAACTCTGGAGACCCAATTAGTAGGAAATCTTTTTTTTGCCGGGCAAATAAATGGTACAACAGGTTACGAAGAAGCCGCTTGTCAGGGATTAATGGCGGGGATTAATGCCCACCGAAATGCTAATGAAGAAGCTGAATTTACAATCAAGCGGTCGGAAGGATATATTGGGGTTTTAATTGATGACCTGATTACCAAAGGCACAGATGAACCGTACCGAATGTTCACGTCACGGGCTGAATATCGAACATTACTGCGGCAGGACAATGCCGATTTACGCCTTACCGAAAAAGGATATAATATCGGATTAGCCTCGCAGGAACGATATCATAATGTGCTTACCAAACGTGACGGCGTGGCCAAACTGACCGAAGCTATACGGGATACCAAACTAAAACCCGAAGAAATAAATGGCTGGCTGGAAACAAAGGGAAGCGCGCCATTGCGTGAAAAAAGCAGCTTTTACACGTTACTCAAACGCCCCGAAATCGATCAGGATGACGTAAAAAAACTGCTTCAACTTGTCCCCAACATGCCCGCAGTAGGAGATGAGATTGTTGAACAGACCGTCATCGAAATTAAATACGAAGACTATCTGCATCGCGAAAAGCAAAACGCCGAAAAATTAGACAAATGGGAAAACCTGGCCATCAGTCCCACGTTCGATTACGAACGGCTAAAAGCACTCTCGTTTGAAGGAAAGGAAAAACTAAAACGGTTGTGCCCGGCGACGATTGGACAGGCGTCCCGAATCAGCGGGGTAAGCCCATCAGACGTATCTATTCTGCTGGTTTACATGGGCCGTTAATACATGTGTTTTTTAATAGTTAAAATATAGATAGACAAGGGCACAGGATTTACGGGAAAATTTTATGTCTAATCAGTAAATCCTGTGTTAGTTCTATTTACTTGTGGTCGCCAAAACTTCTGTTTCACACAATTCTACGCTTGCTTTGGAAACTATAACTCAATGCCCTGTTTGTGGCAATAGTCAGTTTAAACCGTTTTTAGTTTGTAAAGATTACTTAGTAAGCAGGCAGGACTTTAGTATCGAGACATGTGTAACGTGTAGTTTTCGGCTAACAAATCCCCGGCCAGATGCCGATTCGATTGGTTCATATTATAAATCAGAAGACTATGTTTCACACAATGATGAGGGCAGTGGACTCATAAACACAGCCTACCGTCTTGTTCGAAATTACACCCTTCGGTCAAAACTAAGCCTGGTAAATAAGTTAAACGCTGGCCAAGGTCGCATTCTTGATGTCGGTTGTGGAACAGGGGCTTTTCTGGAGAGTTGCAAAACTGGTGGCTGGCAAGTGATGGGTATGGAACCAGACAAGGATGCCCGCACCCTTGCTCAGCGAAAGCTACAGGCTGAGATAAAACCGAACGTAAATGCGTTGGTTGGAGCAGAACCATTCGACATTATTACGCTTTGGCATGTTCTTGAACACATCCCAAACCTGAACGAAACTATTCCGCTACTTCATCAGCTTCTTGCCCCGCAAGGAACACTCCTGATTGCCGTCCCAAACTCCGATTCATATGACGCCCGCTATTTTAACCACTATTGGGCTGCCTATGATGTTCCCCGCCACCTGCACCATTTTACGCCCTCAACCATTGAGTCTTTACTCAAAAAACACGGCTTCAGCTTAGTTGACAAGAAACCGATGATCTTCGATGCGTTTTACATTGCCATGCTCAGCACGCGCTATCAGACTGGGAAAACGGATTACCTGAAGAGCATTCGGATAGGCTTATCATCAAATGCCGAAGCTCGCCGAACCGGTAATTCATCCAGTCTCATTTATCTGTTGAAAAGGGCATAAAAGTTGTTGCTTATTCAATAGGATTGAATTGTTTTGACCTAACCGGAAAAGGTCTATTCTAACTTAAAAAAGTGAAAATCTTCTGTGAATAACGTTGTGCATAACTCAAGGAGTTAAGTGGAAAACTTGTTTATAAAGGCCAAATTGTGTGTGGATGAATAAGGCAGTAATCCACAAAGTAATTTAAGAGACTAGACCGTGTGGAGAAATCCCTACATATCACCAGTAGCTCCACACATTTTCCCCACTAAAAAGTGTGCATAAAGTTTATACACAAATCCACAACTTCTAAACACACAAAATGTGGATAAGATGTTATTAACTTAAATATGAGTACATTAGATGTGGATAAGCCCAAGTAATAGGGTGGATAACTAATGAGTTTTTTCCACACAGAAACCGTCTGAACGTGGACAACTTATTTGTTCACATATCCACACAGGTAATGGTTATAATAACGTTTCTTTTAAAAAGCTTTTATATAAAATGTTAATAAGGTCAAAAGTTATTATCGCGCTCCTATGGGTGTCGTCGGTCGGTTTGGCCTGGGGGCAGGTGGGGGGAACCCTTGCTGAAGAATATTACAAGGCAGGCGAGTTTGAAAAAGCGGCCAATGAATATGCCAGGTTATTAAAAACTGAAGTGACCTGGGCGCGGCTGTCCCGATACGTGACAAGTCTGCAAAAAATTAACAAGAACGAGGACGCCCTTAAGTACCTCCGAAAGCAGCAACGCAGCGACGAAGCCAACCGGGCCTACTACGAGTTATTGACCGGACAACTTGCCACTCAACAGGGTGATACAACGCTGGCGAAAACTCAATACACAGCCGCTGTGCAGTCGAGTAAATCATCGATAACTAAACTCGAGAAGCTGGCGACTGCCTTTAGCGAGGCCGGAGAGACCCGCTGGGCGATTCGCGCACTCGAAACCGCCCGGGAGGTCAGCAAAGATCAAACGTCGTACAGCGAGGAGTTAATGGCCCTCTACCGGGCGACGGGTCAGACCGAAAAAGCAATTGACGAGATCATTATTACCAGCAAGCAATCTGATAAAAAAGAGACTGTGCTGGCAGCTTTGCAGGGATTTATCAACACTAAAGATGAACCCCTTGTAGAAAAAGCTTTGTACACCAAAATTCAGCAGGAACCGAATGAACTGGCTTATAATGAATTATTAATCTGGTATTTTGTACAGAAACAAAAATTTACCCGCGCATTATTGCAGGAAAAAGCAACCGATAAACGCCTTAAGCTAAACGGAAGCCGCGTCTATGACTTGGGTATGCTGGCCATGAACAACAAAGAATACAAAGCTGCGGCTGATGCCTTCGAATACGTTACCCTAACCTATCCACAGGGTCAGCTTTATCCATTTGCCCGCCGGTTGGTCATCAACGCCCGCGAAGAACAGGTAAAAAACACCTATCCAATTGACAAAATTGAAATCCGCAAGTTGATTGGTGATTACCAGCGAATGCTTCAGGAAATTGGCACCAATGTTAAAACACTGGAGGCCCTTCGCAGCACGGCCAATCTGTATGGCAATTATCTCGACAGCAAGGACACAGCCCTAACCGTCTTAGACTTAGCCATTGATTTAGGCAAGACTGATAAAAATTTTGTTGACCGCTGCAAACTCGACAAAGGTGATATTTACCTGCTCAAAGCTGAACCCTGGGAGTCTACATTGCTGTATTCGCAGGTAGAGAAGTCCCAGAAAGAAGAACTGTTAGGATACGAGGCCAAACTGAAGAATGCCAAACTGCACTATTACAAAGGTAATTTTACGGTGGCCAAAGAGTTGTTGGATGTACTGAAACTGGCTACCTCGCGCGAAATTGCCAACGATGCCGAACAGTTGAGTTTGTTAATTGTGGATAACACGGGCATGGACAGCACCGAAGCCGCCATGCGCTGGTATGCCGATGTTGAATTGCTGCTTTTACAGAATAAAACCGATGAGGCTGTGAATAACCTCAACCAAATGTTAACAAAATATGCCGACCATACCATTATTGACGAAGTGCTTTGGCTCCGGGCAAATACGTACATGAAGCAGGGTAAAAATGGGGAGGCCCTCGAAGACCTAAAACTGATTGTCAGCAAATATCCGAATGATATTTTGGGTGATGACGCGCTGTTCATGCAGGCGAAAATTTACGAAGAGCGACTAAAAGATAAAACAGCCGCTATGGAAGCCTATCAGAAGGTGTTGACCCAATACCCGGGTAGTATTTACGGAGCCGAAGCCCGCAAGCGATTCCGCGCATTAAGGGGCGATACCGTGAATTGATACATACCGAACGTGTCAATTATCCACCAAAAGGCCCGACATTCAGAATGTCGGGCCTTTTGGTTTAAACTACTGTTTGTAATAAAGATTCTTTAAAAGCCTGGTATTGAGCCGGAATGCGAATACTCTGCTTTAGGCGTTCTGCCAGTGTAGCCAATCGCTCAGGCACATCTACTGTGATGCCAAGAACGTCTTCGACCAATGGTTTAAACTTCGCCGGGTGAGCCGTTGCCAGTGCAACTCCAACATAATCCTGTTTCGTTTCAGTCAAATACGCCTGCAAGCCCATAATGCCAATAGCCGTGTGCGGACAGGATACATAACCATACTGCTCATAAATACGCTTCATGCCAGCCCGTGTTTGATCATCGTCATAGAAATAGCCGGAAACATTCGCTTTGAAGCGGTCATAATCATCGCCATACAAATGGGCCAACCTGACAAAATTGCTTGGGCTACCCACATCCATTGCGTTAGAAATGGTTGCTACCGAAGGCTTTGGCGAATAATTACCCGTTTCGAGATAAGTCGGTACAACGTGATTAAGATTAGTGGCTGCGACGAAATGTGCCACCGGCAAGCCCATTTGCTGTACCATGGCACCAGCACTCAGATTGCCGAAATTACCACTGGGTGTCGAAAAAACGACTGACTTTCCCAGTTTCCGGACCTGCCCATACGCCCGAACGTAATAAAAGCCCTGCGGAATTAATCGAAAAATATTAATCGAATTTGCAGAAGAGAGTGACAAATTGGCGTTCAGTTCGGAATCTACAAAAGCCTGCTTAACAATCGTCTGGCAATCATCGAAGGACCCATCTACTTCAAATGCCTGTACATTACCACCCAAAGTAGTCAATTGCTTTTCCTGTAAATCACTAACCCGTCCGCGAGGATACAAGATAGAAACCCGAATACCCGGAACATTGTGAAAGCCCATTGCCACGGCCCCACCCGTATCGCCTGATGTTGCAACGAGAATATTAACTTCTTTATCACTGTGGGTTGAGTAATGAGACATCAGAGCAGCCATGTAGCGTGCGCCAATATCCTTAAACGCCAGTGATGGGCCATGAAACAACTCCAGAACGCCAGTTTTTCCCATTTCCAAATCAACGACTGGTGTATCAAATGGAAACGCCCGATGGCATAATTCTTCCAAATCAGCCTTTCTTAGTTCGTTACCAAACAAAGCGCTACTAACCTCGAAACCAATATCAGCCAACGACAGTCCGGCAATATTTTCAAAAAAATCGGCTCCTAAATTAGGTAAGGGTGTAGGCATGTATAAGCCTTTATCAACAGGCATGCTGTGGAAAAGAGCTTGTTCGGACGTTACAGTCGTCTGTGGACTATTCGTGCTGTAAAAACGCATAACTGATGTCAAAATAAGGCCACAAAGTACGGTAAATCAGCCCAATGATGCGAAACGAAGCCGCTAAAATGTGGAAGATGGACTTGAATTAGTGGATAAGTGAGGCAATCCGTAAATTTACGGGCCTGTTATTTCACCTACGTTAGGCTAAATAACCGGTGCAATGACAAACTTATATCAACAACTATGTCTTTCGGACAATTCAACGTACCAACACCGACCAACGAGCCGGTGAAAGAATACCGTCCTGGGTCGCCAGAACGTGAAGCTCTCAAACAGTCCCTGGCAGATTTTCGCGCTCAGGAAACCGATATTCCCATGTACATCGGGGGCAAAGAGGTTCGCACCAACCGAAAACTTCGCGTTGCCCCTCCGCATGACCATCAACATACGTTAGGCTATTTTCACGAGGGTGATGCTCAGCACGTCACACAGGCAATTGACGCTGCTTTACTGGCAAAAGATGCGTGGGCGAATTTGTCGTGGGAACATCGCGCCAGCATTTTTCTGAAAGCTGCTGAACTCATCGCAGGGCCATATCGCGCCCGGCTGAATGCGGCTACGATGCTCGGTCAATCAAAAAATGCCTACCAGGCCGAAATTGATTCTGCCTGCGAACTGATTGACTTTCTGCGCTTTAACGTGCATTATGCAACCGAAATTTACCGTCAACAACCCGGTTCTTCACCGGGCGTGTGGAACCGTTTAGAATATCGCCCACTCGAAGGGTTCGTTTTCGCACTAACGCCCTTCAATTTCACAGCCATTGCCGGAAACCTGCCAACGTCAGCCGCCTTAATGGGCAATACAGTCATTTGGAAACCAGCCTATTCGCAAGTGTTATCGGCCAAAGTAATCATGAACGTGTTGCAGGAAGCAGGCTTGCCCGACGGTGTAATCAACCTTATTTATGTAGACGGGCCAGTTGCAGGCGACATAATCTTCACCCATCCTGACTTTGCGGGCATTCATTTTACAGGTAGTACAGGCGTTTTTCAACAAATCTGGAAAACAATTGGCACGAATATCCATAAATACAAAAGTTATCCACGAATTGTTGGCGAAACAGGAGGAAAAGACTTTGTGCTCGTTCACGAGTCGGCGAATACTGACGAAGTAGCCACTGGTTTAGTGCGAGGAGCCTTTGAATATCAGGGACAAAAATGCTCAGCCGCATCCCGTGCCTATGTTCCATCAAGCTTATGGCCTGCTGTTGAAGCAAAGATGAAGCAGTTTTTAGGTGAGATAAAAATGGGCGGAACAGAGGATTTTACCAACTTTATTAACGCTGTAATTGATGAACGAGCTTTCAAAAAAATCACTGCCTACATCGACGAAGCCAAAAAAAGCGGCCAGGTGGAAATTATAGCAGGTGGAAATTACGATGGCTCAAAAGGCTATTTCATTGAACCGACCGTCTTGCGGGTTAACGACCCCAATTACCAAACAATGTGTGAAGAAATTTTCGGTCCGGTCTTATCAGTGTATGTATATGAGCCATCTGAGTTTGACGCTATCATTACTATTGTCGATGCAACATCGCCATATGCGCTTACAGGAGCCATTTTCGCAAAAGACCGTTATGTGATTGAGCAGGTTGAACACAAACTACAAAATGCTGCCGGAAACTTTTACATCAACGATAAACCGACTGGTGCTGTTGTAGGTCAACAACCGTTTGGCGGGGCGCGGGCATCGGGCACAAATGACAAGGCAGGGTCTGCATTAAACTTATATCGTTGGGTATCAGCCCGCACCATTAAAGAGACCTATGTGTCGCCTACGCATTACGACTATCCATTTTTACAGGGCGACTAAATTCTATAAAAAAGTTTAAAAGAAGACTTGCGAAAAGCAGTTTATAATGCTACCTTTGCAGTCCCAAATCAATAGGGAAGGCCAACAACGGTTGGCCACCATCATGCCAAAAGGGGTGTGAGACAGTTCTTTGACGTATTGACATCAATAGGTTAGCACTAATTAAGGCTAAAAACATAGTGATTGGCCTTTTGGCTGGTCACGCATTTATTTACGATGGAGAGTTTGATCCTGGCTCAGGATGAACGCTAGCGGCAGGCCTAATACATGCAAGTCGAACGGAATTAACCCTCGGGTTGGTTTAGTGGCAAACGGGTGCGTAACGCG